>CAMJIL010000016.1 GCA_946405805.1 uncultured Prevotellaceae bacterium
TAAAGTCCAAACGCTCCGATGAGGAGTACTGTGAGCAGTATAGGCACAATGTACTTCAGCATGACAACATACATTGTCTTTCGTACGAACTTGTATCCATTCATACGTATCTCTCCAATAAGAAGGTTTGGCTTTATTATCCATCCAAACAGTAAGCAGGTCAGGATAGCAAGACCAGGCATCAGCAAATTGTTGGATACATAGTCGAAGATATCAAGTATCTGTGCCTTTGCTCCATTAGGCAGTTCGTATTCGAAGTAGAAGACGTTATATCCCAGACAAACGATAATACTTGATATGAGTGCTCCTCCCTGCATAATGCAGACAGCTTTTGTTCTGCTCCAGTGGAAGGCATCCATAACGCTTGATACACAAGCCTCCAGAATGCTCACAGCACTTGTTGTGGCTGCAAAGAGCACAAGCAGGAAGAATGCTAATCCGATAATAGGTCCGACAGCACCGAGCGATTGGAATATCTTTGGAAGTGCTACGAAGATAAGTCCAGGACCGGCACCCATACCTTCTGTTCCCATGAAGACATAGACAGCAGGGATTACCATTAAACCAGCAAGAAGGGCAATCGTCGTATCGCATATCTCGATGCGGTCAACAGCCTGTCCAAGGTTGACATCCTTCTTCATATATGAGCCATAAGCCACCATGATACCCATAGCAATACTCAGAGAGTAGAACAGCTGTGCACAGGCATCCATAGTAATCTTTAGGAATTTGGTGACTGTGATGCCTTCAAAGTTTGGAATAAAGTAAACAGCAGCACCTTCTAAGCCTGTACGCGTTACTCCATTGGCATCTGTATGCTCCATGAAGAGTGAATAGATACAGATAAAGACAACCAATACCAACAGCAGAGGCATTACTATCTTTGAGAATTTCTCGATACCCTTTTCTACTCCGCTATACACCACGAAGAAACATGCTGCAGCAAAGAAGAACATATATCCTATCGGGGCCCATTGCTGTGTTATGAAACCAGTGAAGAAGGAATCCTCTACGGCTGCTTCACTTTCAAAGGTCAGGTACTGCATGAAGTATTTCAGCACCCATCCTCCGATGACGCAGTAATAAGGGTATATTATCGATGGAATGATAAACGACAGGAAGCCGACGAAGGCCCATTTCTTGTTGAAGAACTTATAGGCTGTCAGCGGACCCTGTTGTGAGCGTCTGCCGATGGCAACTTCTGTGATAAGCAAGGTGAAACCAAAGGTGAGGGCAAGAATGATATATACCATCAGGAATACACCACCACCATTGCGGGCTGCAAGATATGGGAAACGCCAAATGTTACCCAAGCCTACAGCACTTCCTGCGGCAGCAAGCACAAATCCTAAGGAACCACTAAACGAGTTTCTGCTTTTTTTCTTGTGTTTTGACATTATTACTATATGTTTTTTAAAGATTTAGTTGTTTTGGGTGGCAAAATTACAAAAAAAATATTCAATATTTCTTTTTTTCCGAAAAAACATTGTATTTTTGCAGAAAATTATCGAGAAAAATGGCATACAATCTAGATTTTGATGAAATCCGCCCCTATAATGAGGAAGAAATGCCTGTTGTCTTCAAAGAACTTCTTGCAGACAGACAGTTTAATCTCCTTATGAAGGGCTTCACTCCTTGGTTGCCGAAGAGTGTGCGGAATTTCCTTCTTCGTCTGCTCTTCAGTGGTGTCAAGACGGCACAGGACTTCCAGATACGCTTTATGAAGCCTGTTGTGAAGTTGTGTATTGCACGTTGCACCAAAGGGGCTACCTTCTCTTACCCTAAGGATATGGTGAAGCAAAAGCGTTACCTCTTTGTCTCCAACCATCGCGATATAGTCCTCGATTCCGCATTCCTTGATTTGATGCTCCATGATAACGGTTTCGAGCGTACCTGCGAGATAGGCATTGGCGACAACCTCCTTATATATCCTTGGATAAAGAAGCTGGTTCGTATGAACAAATGCTTTACTGTCCGTCGAGGCCTTACTGCCCATGAAATGATGCGTTCTTCACACCTTATGAGTGAGTATATCCACTATGCCGTCAATGAGAAAGGTGAGAATATATGGATAGCGCAGCGAGAGGGTAGGGCAAAAGATTCTGATGACCGCACTCAGGATAGCGTCCTGAAGATGTTTGCTATGGGAGTAGAAGAGGGCACTTCGTTGACAGATGCCCTGAAAGACCTGCATATCGCACCTCTCACCATCAGCTACGAATATGACCCCTGCGATTACCTGAAAGCAGAGGAATTCCAGTTTAAGCGCGATGTCCCTGGATGGAAAAAGAGCAAGCAGGATGACCTCGATAACATGAAGACAGGCATCATGGGATTCAAGGGTAGGGTACACTACGAATTGTCTCCATGTATAGACGAATGGCTCGATGAAATGGGCAAAAAAGACATTCCTCGCAAAGAAATGTTCCATAAAATCGCCCAGCATATTGATGCCGAGATACACTCCCGATACAGACTTTATCCATGCAACTGGATAGCAAAAGATGAGCTCGATGGTACCAACAACAGCGATAAATACACATCTGCTGACAAGCAAACCTTTGAGAAATACCTGAACAAACAGATAGCAAAAGTAAAAGTTCCAAATCCTGATTATGATTTCTTGCGTGAGAAGATACTCACTATGTACGCTAATCCTTGTCGTAACTGGCTTGCTGCTACAGGCATGCAAAAGTGAGCCTTACGATACAGGTGACGGAAGCCTGTCATACATGAAGGCCGAGATGTGCGACATCTATGCCAGCAACAGCTATGTCACAAAGATAGTGACAGACGCAGATGTGGAACTTCCCTTCACTCAGGGGCTGCGATTAAATGTTGTTAGCGCTGCAGATACTATAGTAAGATGCATGCTATATTATAATGAGATACCCACAGAACCTATTTCCATACAGTCATCTGTAGAGGTAAAGGTAATAGACGCAGCAGACACCCTAAAGTTCAACAGAGCCTACATCCTAAGCCGCTGGGAATCGCGAAACAAGAAATACATAAACTTCCAGATAGAGGAAAGACAAGGCGTTGACTCCCTCTACTCCGAGAAAAAATATTATTCAGTAGTAAAGTAATCTTGAATCTTGAAACCTGAAACGTGAAACGTGAAACCTGAAACCTGAAACGTGAAACTCTTAAACCCTTAACCTTTAACCTTTAACCTTTAACCGTTAATCCTTAACCTTTAACCTTTAACCGTTATAACAATGTTACAGAAACTTTTTGGATTCGATCCGTCAACAATGACGATGCGTAAGGAAGTAATCGGTGGTATCACCACATTCCTTACTATGGCCTACATTCTCGCAGTAAACCCAACCATCCTCTCTGCTGCAGGCATGGATGCAGGTGCCATATTCACTACCACCTGCCTATCGGCAGTTATTGCCACTTTTGTAATGGCTATATATGCCAAGCTGCCATTCGCTTTGGCTCCAGGTATGGGCCTGAATGCCTTCTTTGCGTTTACTGTTGTGCTCACTATGGGATATACCTGGCAGTTTGCGTTGACAGCAGTGCTGATAGAAGGTATCATCTTCATTCTCCTCACCATTACTGGTATGCGAAAGCATATTGTCAATGCCATTCCTCTTGTGCTACGTCGTGCCATCAGTCCTGGTATCGGATTGTTTATAGCCTTTGTAGGTCTCAAGGGCGCAGGTATCGTCACCTCGTCAGATTCCACCTTTATCACTCTCGGCAATTTGCATGACGCAGGTGTACTGCTGAGTATATTTGGCATTTTGTTGACTGCAGCCTTGCTGGTCAGAAATGTTACAGGAGCCCTGCTCATAGGTATTCTCGTCACTACCGCCATTGGCATACCTCTTGGCATCACAAACTTTACAGGCATCATTTCTGCACCTCCATCCATAGAGCCAATCTTCTGGAAGTTTGAGTTCCATAACGTCTTTACTGTCGATATGATAATCGTTGTGCTGACCTTCCTGTTCATCGATATGTTCGATACCATCGGCACCCTCATAGGTGTTTCCAATCGTGCAGGTATGGTAGATGAGAATGATAATGTGAAGAATATCAATCAAGCCTTCATGGCCGATGCTATCGGTACTACAGTGGGCTCTATGCTCGGAACCTCAACAGTTACTGTCTATGTAGAGAGTGCCTCAGGTGTTAATGTGGGTGGTCGTTCTGGTCTTACGAGCTTTATAACAGCCCTCTGCTTTGCAGCAGCCCTGCTCTTTGCACCATTGTTCCTTGCTATTCCGGCACAAGCAACAGCTTCAGCCTTGATACTCGTAGGTGTAATGATGATGTACGAAGTACGTAAGGTCGATTTCTCCGACTATGTAACAGGCATCCCATGCTTTGTCTGTATCGTCTTAATGCCACTCACCTACAGCATCTCCGACGGCATCCTCATGGGAGTCATCTCCTATGTGCTCATCCACCTCTGCTCAGGAAGATTAAAAGACAAAGACGAACGCAACAACATGAACTGGGCCACCATCCTTCTGGCAGCCCTCTTCATCTGTAAGTACGCCTTCCTGTAAGGAGGCCTGTAAGGTCAAGGGTTCAAGGTCTAAGGTCTTATATACTCATAAGGGGATGCACCAATTGTGCATCCCCTATTTGTTATCTCTCTTTACTTAAGTCTCATGAGGGCGAGGCCGATGGCTATCCAGATTATCTCTCTTACGCGGCAGATGATGCTGACAAAGATGCCAAGGGCGGCTGACAGGCCGAGGGCGGCGATAGAGAGTACAAAACCGCCTTCCTGAACACCAAGCTGCATGGGGAGAAAGCCGATGAGATTGGCGAAAAGTGTTG
Organism: uncultured Prevotellaceae bacterium; assembly: GCA_946405805.1. Taxonomy (GTDB): domain Bacteria; phylum Bacteroidota; class Bacteroidia; order Bacteroidales; family Bacteroidaceae; genus Prevotella. The sequence goes on from CAMJIL010000016.1 coordinate 4,807, forward strand.
TGAAGGCTAATATCAGGATAGAGTGGAGGAAGGTGAGCAGTATGCCGCTGAAACCGCCTCCGCAGTCGATGCCGAACAGCAGGAGCATGAAGAGTATCTCTGTTGCCTGAACTATGCGTGAGAGATATTCCAGAAACAGGCTATTGTAAAAGGCTTTCTTGTCCTGACTGAAGAGGGCTGCTATCTGGGTGTCAACATTGTGCAAAGCTTCCTCGTGATTAGTGTAAAAGCGTGTGCTCCAGTTTTTCAGGCCCGGAATATGGCCTATCCACCTTATTACATTAACAACAAGGCCGTTGCGATAGCCCTTGGAGAAGAGATAGAAGGCTATGAGGCAGAAGACAATGATGATGCCCATAGTGATGCCGATGGCTGGAGTCATAGGAACATCTCCTATGGCAGCAAGGGCGAAATAGAGGAATACAGAGGTGAACCACAGCCAGAAATGGGCAAAGATATGCATCATGGCATAGAGGATGACGGACGATGAAGCATGTTGCTTCGAGATGTCCCGAGAGAGCTCCATAATACGATAGGGCTCGCCACCAAGTCCTCCGACAGGAGTGGCGTAGTTGAGGGCATAGCCTGTTACGGTTAGGCGAAAAATGCGCCAGAAGCCTGGCAGCTTCTCATATTTCTCGATATCATCGGCACTTCGCATCACTCCACGCATCACTTCACGCCACGCAAGGCCGTTGATGCCATATATTATAATCCAAACGCCAAGGATGGGGATGAGCCAATAACCAGCATGACGCAGATGCTCCCACAGCTCGATGAAACTGACATCAAATGTCAGCATCATCACTACCACAGCAACGACGCCAATGATAAAAAAGAGGTCATTTAATCGCTTCTTTGTCCAAGTCATAGTTTTGCTGCTAAACGTTTGCTGAAGGCTTCGTGGCGATGCTGCACATATGCTGTCAGGAGGCCCATACATACTATCTCCCATACAAAGTTGAGGGCTGGCACATCGAGCAGACAGAACATAAAGAAGAAGGCCGCACGGAAGTTGAAGGTGAGGAGTCCGTTCCACTTTATCAGGGCAAGGGACTCATCGTGGAATTCCTCACGGATTGCGTTCGGAATCTTACCTATGCCACCATATTTCTGCGTTGCCAAAGCTACGAAGTTCTGGAATTCCGGAGTGGCTTTCTCTTGCTTTACAGTATAGTCGATGTATGACTTCTGGAAGGCTATCTCTGCCCAAGAAGCCTTCTTGTCCTGCAACTCTTTGAGTTTCTGACGCTGTATGTCGGAATGGTCGAGCTCACTACCTTCTTCACCTTTCAGGAAGAGTAGGTGTACCTGTATGTAGTAGTCGGCCACTCGCTGCTGACCACCCATACCTTGGAAACCAGAGATGAAGGAGAGTATCAGGACAATGCCTGTGGCAATGAGGGTGTTCTGCTCATTGTTCTCTATTCCCAAGAAAGAAAACTCTATGTCATGATGCAGGTAAAATCTGTAAACGATGCACAGATAAATGGGGATAAACCACACAAAACCGGCCATTCCATCGAGAATTCTGCCTATAGGACTCTTCTTTCCTGTAAGGCGTGCCAGCTGGCCGTCAACACAATCGAAGATGTCGGCCCACATCAGCAGAATGACACCAATGAGGTTTATCAGCAGACCTGTTGTGCCATTATAGTAAAAAGAGGTCTGAGCAAAGAAGTAGGCACTTATAACACCAATAATCATCGACCAGATGGTGACGGTATTGGGATGAATATCAAATACTGCAAACAGGCGAGCTATCTGATAACACAAGGGACGAATGACATGAAGATCGAGCCAGTCTTCCGTCTCTATTGACTTGAGGGAGGCTTGGTAGCCTTGTTTTTGTTCCATACGGGGTGCAAAGGTAGGAAAAATAATTAAGAATTAGGAATTAGGAATTAAGAAAATCGTGTTTTTGTATCGAAATGATACTAAAATAACATAAAAACGATAAAAACTTTATGTTTTTAGCTCGTAATTTAATAATTTTTTTGTAATTTTGCGCCCAAATGTGTAAAATTAGAATAATAGCATGAATTTTCTTGACAGAAACGAATTTAATTTCTCACCTTCTCAGAAGGTCCTGGATGCGATAAAGAATTTCGATCCAATGCAGTTGTGTTTCTATACCCGCATTTATGACGAGGGTAAGAAGAGCATTTTCTCTGTACGTCTCAGCGAGATATATGGTGTGCCAGAAGAGCAGGTGCTGCTTGGCTATGGCGGTGAGGATATCCTGAAGAATGCTGTTCACTACTATCTCTCTACTGGTGGTAACAACACCATCATGATACCAGAGTTCTCTTGGTGGTACTATAACCGCATTGCTGGTGAGTGTGGCGGTACTTTCGAGATGTATCCTCTTTATGAGCGCGAGGACACCTTTGCTTATGATGTTGATGAGCTTATCGCTTTGACCAACAAGATACATCCTCGTATGTTGCTCCTGGCATCTCCTAACAACCCAACAGGAAACTGCCTGAGCCCAGAGGAGATAGGTAAGATAATGGAGAATATTCCTAATGACACAATGGTTCTCGTGGACGAGGCTTATGCGTCATTCATCACAAAGGATACTGCATATATCGCTCCGTTGGTAAACAAATATCAGAACCTCATAATCTCTCGCACCTTGAGTAAGTTCTATGGCTTGCCAGGCTTGCGTATGGGATTCGGTTTCATGGGCAAAGGACATGAGGGCTTCCTCAACTATGCCAACAAATACCTCGGCTACAACCGCTTCTCTGAGGCTGTCGCTATGGCTGCAATAGACAGCGATGACCACTATCGTAAGGTGGCAGAGGATATGGAATGGGACAGACAGCTGTTCAAGAAGGAACTGGGTGATATTCCTGGCTTCAAGGTGTTCAAGAGTGTTGCCAACTTTATCCTGGTAAGATATCCTGTAGCTATCAAGGAGCGTCTGCAGAAGGCTATGGCTGAGCAGGACTACAAGATTAAGTTCATGGGCGACAAGGGCTTGGAGGACTGCCTGCGTATCACTCTGGGCCGTCGTGAGCAGATACAGGTTGTGGTTGACACAATCAAGAAAATTGCGCTCGGCAATTGATAATTGATAATTGACAATTGATAATTGACAGTTGATAGTTGACAATTGATAATTGAGAATTGATAATTATAAAGTTTTATGAGTAAGACTGTAAAACTGCATCGTGGTCTTGATATTTCCCTGCAAGGTGTTGCCGCAAAGGAGAAGAGCACCGTCAAGGTAGGGAAAATCTACGCCTTGCAGCCGGACGACTTCGAGGGCGTGAAACCTAAGGTCGTCGTGAAAGAAGGGGATAAGGTGAAGGCTGGTGAACCCCTGTTCATCAACAAGGCTTATCCTGAAGTAAAGTTCGCAAGCCCGGTAAGTGGTACTGTAACACTTGTGGAGCGTGGCGAACGCAGAAAGGTACTTAGTGTGCAGGTAGAAGCTGATGCACAGCAGGAATTCGTGGACTTCGGCAAGAAGGATGTGAAGAGCCTCTCTGGAGCAGACGTAAAGAATGCTCTCTTGGAAGCAGGCCTCTTTGGTTACATCAATCAGTTGCCATACGCCATTTCTACCAATGACCAGACAGAACCAAAGGCAATCTTCGTTTCTGCTTTGAGGGACATGCCACTGGCAGGTGACTTCGAGTATGAGGTGAAGGGACAGGAGGCTGACTTCCAAACTGGCCTGACAGCCCTCAGCAAGATTGCAAAGGTGTATCTGGGAGTAGGAAAAAATTCTTCTCTGGAAAATGCACAAGATGCCGAAGTGGTAGTATTCAAAGGCAAATGCCCTGCTGGCAATGTCGGAGTACAGGTGAATAACATCGACCCTGTGAACAAGGGCGAAGTAGTTTGGACAGTAGATCCTACTGCTGTTATCTTCTTCGGACGCCTGTTCAATACTGGTAAGGTAAATCTTACCCGCACTTTGGCAATAGCTGGTTCGGAGGTTAAGAAACCTGCATATTTCGACGCTTTAGTCGGAGCACAGGTAGAGCTGACAGACCTCGTGAAGGACGGTAATGTACGCATTATCGCAGGCAATCCGCTGACAGGCAAGGTGATGAGCGACAAGACAAAGTGTACTGTTGCTGCACATTGCTCTGAGATTACCGCAATACCAGAGGGTGACGATGCTGACGAGATATTCGGCTGGATATTACCTCGCTTCAACCAGTTCTCAGTAAGCCGTTCATACTTCTCATGGCTCCTGCCAAAGAAGGGCGGCTATAAGCTGGATGCTCGCGTGAAGGGTGGTGAGCGCCACATGATAATGAGTGGTGAGTATGACAAGGTATTGCCTATGGACATCTATGGAGAATATCTCATCAAGGCTATCATAGCAAAGGATATCGACAAGATGGAAGCTCTTGGCATCTATGAGGTAAGTCCAGAGGATTTCGCTCTTGCGGAGTTCGTGGACAGCAGTAAGTTGGAATTACAAAAGATAGTTCGTGAAGGACTGGATATGTTGAGAAAGGAGAATGAATGATGAAACTGAGAAAATTTATTGACGAGATAAAGCCTAATTTTGAGCCAGGCGGAAAATTCTCGGCGCTGCATAGTTTGTTCGATGGATTCGAGACATTCCTTTATGTTCCGAATACCACGCGAAAGTCTGGCGTGAGCATCCACGACGCTATCGATTCAAAGCGCATAATGAGCATGGTGGTGATAGCTCTTATACCTGCTCTTCTCTTTGGTATGTATAATGTAGGCTATCAGAACTATCTGGCTGCCGGTACATTGGCAACGGCTCCTTTCTGGGAGGTGTTCCTCTATGGCGCTTTGCTGGTGCTGCCAAAGATTATCGTAAGTTATGTTGTAGGTCTGGGCATCGAATTTGCCTGGGCACAATGGAAGCACGAAGAGATTCAGGAGGGATACCTCGTAAGTGGTATCATCATTCCTATGGTTCTCCCTATCGGCTGCCCATTATGGGTGTTGGTACTGGCTGTTGCCTTTGCTGTTATCTTCGGTAAGGAGATATTCGGCGGCACAGGAATGAACATCTTCAACGTTGCTCTCCTCGCGCGCGCATTCCTTTTTTTCTCTTATCCTACAAAGATGAGCGGTGATACCGTCTGGGTAGCAACAGAGAAGTTCTGCGGCTTGGGAAATGACCTGCCAAATGCTTTCACCTGCGCTACTCCTCTGGGACAGATGGCACAGAACATGGCACCAAGCGCAAGTCTGATGGATTGCTTCCTTGGCTTTATCCCCGGTTCTATCGGTGAGACAAGCGTAGTAGCAATAGCAATCGGTGCTGTCATCCTGTTGTGGGCTGGCATCGCATCATGGAAGATAATGCTCAGCGTATTCCTCAGCGGTGGCATAATGGCATATATATTCCAGAGCCTCGGAAGCACTCCTGTAGAATGGTATGAACACCTCGTGTTGGGTGGCTTCTGCTTCGGAGCTGTCTTTATGGCAACAGACCCTGTAACTTCTGCACGTACAGAGACAGGAAAATGGATATATGGTATTATAATAGGTGCTCTCGCAGTCATCATCCGTGTCATGAACCCTGGTTTCCCAGAGGGTATGATGCTTGCTATTCTGTTTGGCAACATGATGGCTCCAACAATTGACTACTTTGTTGTGCAGAGTAACATTAACAAACGATTAAGGAGGGCTAAGGCATGAAACTGAATACTAATAATAATGTATATATCATTGCATACAGCTGTGTAATGGTAGTGATAGTGGCTTTCCTGCTGGCTTTCGTAAGTAGTACGTTGAAACCACGTCAGGACGTGAATGTGGCTCTCGATAAGAAGAAGCAGATTCTCGCAGCCCTGAATATCCGCGATTTGAACGATCAGGAAAGTGAAGCAAAATATGCGGAAGTAGTATTGAAGGATGAGGCTTTCAAGCTCAACAGCGCTGACTATAAGGCTGGCAACTACAAGATTTACGAGTGCCAGGTGAATGGTGAGAAGAAGTATGTCGTACCAGTATATGGTATGGGACTTTGGGGCGCCATCTGGGGTTATGTGGCTGTGAATGAAGATGGCAACACCGTCTATGGTGCATACTTCAATCATGATTCAGAAACCGCAGGCTTGGGAGCCGAGATTAAGGATTCCAAAGCATGGCAGGACAAATTTATCGGCAAGAAGATATACGGTGCCGACGGCACTCCTGCATTGAAAGTAGTTAAGTCAAGTGAACTGAAGAACCCAGAGAATGAGGTGGATGGCATCACTGGTGCTACGCTGACATCGAATGGTGTTTCTGATATGTTGCAAGACGGATTTAAGAAATATAAAACGCTTTTGAGCCATGAATAAGATAAAGGAAGTATTTATGGCACCGTTGAATGTGCTCAATCCGGTGCTTGTACAGGTGCTCGGCATCTGTAGTGCCTTGGCTGTTACATCGCAGCTGAAGCCAGCTCTTGTCATGGGTATTGCTGTGACGGTAATCACATCTTTCAGCAACCTCATCATTTCTGTTCTTCGTAACACTATCCCTAACAGAATACGTATCGTGGTGCAGCTGGTTGTCGTTGCTGCCCTCGTAACAATCGTGTCACAGGTTCTGAAGGCATTCGTCTATGATGTCAGTGTACAGCTCTCTGTATATGTAGGTCTGATAATAACAAACTGTATCCTGATGGGTCGCCTTGAGGCTTTCGCAATGCAGAACAAGCCTTGGCCTTCTCTCGTGGACGGCTTTGCAAACGGTCTCGGATATGGCATGATACTCGTTATCGTAGGTGCTGTACGCGAATTCTTCGGACGTGGCTCGCTGCTGGGATATCAGATAATCCCTGAAGGAGCTTACGACTTCGGATATATCAATAACGGTATGATGACAATGCCTGCTATGGCGCTTATCATCATCGGATGTGTAATCTGGGTGCATAGAGCATTCTTTTATAAGGAGGAAGCATAATGGAACAGATGATAAATTTATTCTTTAGGTCGATTTTTGTCGACAACATGATATTTGCGTTCTTCCTGGGCATGTGTTCTTACCTTGCCGTCAGCAAGAATGTGAAGACATCATTGGGACTGGGTATAGCAGTAACATTCGTGCTGTTTATTACTGTTCCTGTCAACTATCTGCTGCAGACAGAGGTTCTCGGACCTGACTGTATGGTAGAGGGTGTTGACCTGTCATATCTGGCATTCATTCTCTTCATCGCTGTGATTGCAGGTATCGTGCAGTTGGTAGAGATGATAGTAGAGCGTTTCTCGCCATCTCTCTATGGCGCACTGGGTATCTTCCTGCCGCTGATAGCAGTAAACTGTGCCATCATGGGTGCATCACTCTTCATGCAGCAGCGCATCAATCTCGACCCTGCCAACACACAGTATCTCGGCAGCGTTTGGGATGCTATGGTATATGCCATCGGCTCCGGCTTCGGCTGGACTCTCGCTATCGTGTCACTCGGCGCTATAAGGGAGAAGATGCAGTACTCAGATGTTCCAAAGCCTTTGCAGGGACTTGGTATTTCATTCATCGTTGTAGGCCTCATGGCTATGGCAATGATGTGTTTCTCAGGATTAAAACTATAAGGAGGGCGGAATGAACACAAGTTTTATTATACTTAGCATCGCAGTATTCTTAATTGTAATACTCGTCTTGGTCGTTGTCCTTCTTGTGGCAAAGAAATATCTTTCTCCAAGCGGACAGGTGACATTGACTGTCAACGGCGACACAAAACTTACAGTAGATCAGGGCAGCAGCGTAATGGCTACCCTCAACGAGCACGGCATCTTCCTGCCTTCTGCCTGTGGCGGTAAGGCCAGCTGCGGACAGTGTAAGTTGCAGATTCTCTCTGGCGGCGGCGAAATACTCGACTCTGAGCGTCCACACTTCTCCCGTAAGGAGATAAAGGACAAGTGGCGTCTCGGCTGTCAGGCAAAGGTTAAGGGCGATATGGAAGTAAAGGTTCCGGAAAGCGTCCTCGGAGTAAAGGAATGGGAGTGCACAGTTATCGGCAACAAGAATGTGGCTACCTTCATCAAGGAATTCAAGGTGCAGCTGCCTCCTGGTGAGCACATGGACTTTGAGCCGGGTTCTTACGCACAGATTGTCATCCCAGAGTATGACCTCGATTACAACGACTTCGACAGAGGTCTTATTGGCGATACCTATATCCCTGCATGGGAGAAGTTCGGACTCTTTGGCCTCAAGCAGAAGAACGAAGTTGCTACTATCCGTGCTTACTCTATGGCTAACTATCCTGACGAGGGCGATATCATCACTCTTAATGTGCGTATCGCTACTCCTCCGTTCAAGCCAAAGGATCAGGGTACAGGCTTCATGGATGTTCCATGTGGTATCGCTTCTACATACATCTTCTCACTCAAGCCTGGCGACAAGGTTCGCATGTCAGGCCCTTACGGCGAGTTCCGTCCACAGTATGGCACGGGTCGCGAGATGATATGGGTAGGCGGTGGTGCCGGAATGGCTCCTCTGCGTGCGCAGATTATGCACATGCTGAAGGGTCACGGCGTCAACGACGAAGACCGCAAGCGCCCGATGCACTACTTCTATGGCGCGCGTGCTCTTGAGGAGATACCATTCCTCGACGACTTCCTGCAGTTGGAGAAAGACTTCCCCAACTTCCACTTCCATCTGGCCCTCGACCGTCCGGATCCAAAGGCGGATGCAGCAGGCGTCAAATATACTCCAGGCTTCGTAGCACCAGTAATGGGCGACACCTACCTGAAGCAGCACGAGGCACCAGAAGATTGCGAGTACTACCTCTGCGGACCTCCAATGATGGCCAAGACAGTGCTCGACCTTCTCCACTCACTCGGAGTAGAAGACGACATGATACGTTTCGACAACTTCGGAGGATAATGTTAATGCATAATGCATAATTCACAATTATAAAAGATGCAGGACTCAATAGTCTTGCATCTTTTTTGTATGGGTGGTGCGATGTTATCTTATAGAATATTCACACCCGCAATATTGCTGATTGTAGAAATTGTTCTCCTTCAGCAAGGCATTGCGCCTGTCTTGCAGTCCGCCCTTGCGCCAGTTCTTGTCCCAGAAGGTGACCTTTGGGCCATTGAGCATTGAGCATTGAACATTGAACATTGACCGTTGAGGATTTAGCTCATCACTCCTCACTCCTAACTCCTCATTCCTAACTCCTAATTCTCTTTGCCCATTCACCTCCTCTGCTGCCCATTGGCCGGCGGCATTGATTTGGTCGAGGGATTTCCAGCGGGAAGAGGCGAGGGTAGTGGTAAACTGCTCCAGACCGAGCTCCCTGCATTTCTTTGCTGTCTCAAGCAAACGGAGCTTAAAGCACTCAAGGCATCTGGAACCACGCTCGGGGAAATCCTGAAGGTTCGTGGTGTTAAGGTTATGACAAGCCCAGTCCTTCCACGCCTGATAGTCGTAGTCGCCATCAATGACGGTAAGCTTCAGGCGTTCAGCATAGCGGGTCAGCTCATTCTTCCTAATCAGATATTCCTCCTGCGGATAAATGTTCGGGTTGTAATAAAACAGAACGGGCTCTATATCATTATTAAGCATCCACTCAATAATGGCAGCAGAACATGGAGCGCAACAGCAATGTAGAAGTACTTTGGACATCGAATATTATGAATTATGCATTATTATAACGTCTGTTTTGCAATGTATATTATACAAGATGGGAAAGATGTGTGAAAAAAGTAGAATTTATGAGGGAAAAATTTTGTTTTGACATTTTTTTTCGCTAATTTTGCACACCGAAAGTTATTTTCACGTTAAATTATATACAAAATGGTAAATTACAAAGACTTAGGCCTTGTGAACACTCGTGAGATGTTCAAGCGTGCCGTTGCTGGTGGCTATGCTATTCCAGCATTCAATTTCAACACAATGGAGCAGATGCAGGCTATCGTTCAGGCTGCAGTAGAGACAAAGTCACCTGTTATCATGCAGGTTTCAAAGGGTGCTCGTAACTATGCTAACGCTTCAATCCTTCGCTATATGGCTGAGGGTGCTGTTGCTTATGCTAAGGAACTCGGTTGCGAAAAGCCTGAAATCGTTCTTCACCTCGATCATGGTGACAGCTTCGAACTCTGTAAGGATTGTATCGACATGGGCTTCTCAAGTGTTATGTTCGACGGTTCTTCACTGCCTTACGAGGAGAATATCAAGATTTCTCGTCAGGTTGTAGAGTATGCTCACAAGTATGACGTTACAGTAGAGTGTGAGCTTGGTGTCCTCGCAGGTGTTGAGGATGAAGTACAAGCTGCTGAATCTCACTATACAAAGCCAGAGGAGGTTATCGACTTCGCTACACGTACAGGTTGCGACTCTCTCGCTATCTCTATCGGTACTTCACACGGTGCTCACAAGTTCACTCCTGAGCAGTGCACACTCGTAAACGGTGTCCTCGTTCCACCACCATTGGCATTCGACATCCTTCACGAGATTGAGAAGAAGCTGCCTGGATTCCCAATCGTTCTTCATGGTTCTTCTTCAGTTCCAATGGAAGAGGTTAATACAATCAACAAGTTTGGTGGTCACCTCGAGGCAGCTATCGGTATTCCTGAGGAGCAGCTCCGTGAGGCTTCTAAGTCTGCTGTATGTAAGATTAACATCGACTCTGACTCACGTCTCGCTATGACAGCTGCTATCCGTCAGCACCTTGCTGAGCATCCTGGAGACTTCGATCCACGTCAGTATCTGAAGCCAGCTCGTGAGAACATGAAGAAGATGTACATCCACAAGATTGTGAATGTGCTCGGTTCTAACAATAAGTTAGCTTGCTGCAACTAATCCCAATTCTGTTGCCTTCGCAGTAAGCAACTGCATGAGTGGTTCACGCTCATTGGCAACAATACCATCAAGTACGGCATCTTTAAGGTAAGCCTTAAGGATGCCTACTTCTTTTGATGGCTTCAGGTTGAACATCTCCATTATCTCGTTGCCATCAATAACCGGTTGCAGCAAACGCTTGAAATCGCGCTCCTTAAGGTCTGCAATCTTTTCCCTTACCAATTGGTAGTTGTCGCGGAATTTCGCCTTGCGCACTTCATTCTTTGAGGTGATATCTGCCTCACAAAGTATCATGAGGTCATCTATATCATCTCCTGCATCATTTATAAGTCGGCGCACAGCACTGTCTGTCACCTCGTCATCAGCAATGTTGATTGGACGCATGTGCAATTCTACAAGCTTCTGCACATACTTCATCTTTGCATCCTGAGGAAGTTTTAGTCTGTTGAAAATGCCTGGTACCATCCTTGCTCCTATAAAGTTATGGGAGTGGAATGTCCATCCGGCAATGTTATCCCAGCGCTTGCTCTTTGGCTTCCCGATGTCGTGAAGCAGGGCAGCCCACCTTAACCACAGAGGGGCATTAGCCTTGGCCACATTGTCCAGCACCTCAAGGGTGTGGTAGAAGTTGTTTTTATGTTTTTTCCCGTTACGCTCCTCCACACTATCCATAGCAGCCAGCTCAGGAAGAATATATTCCAGAAGTCCGGAACGCTGCAGGTCAACAAAGCCCCTTGAAGGAGTCTTTGTCATGAGAATCTTGTTCAGTTCTTCGCTGATACGCTCCTTTGAAATGATTTTCAGGCGTTCCGTATTTCGTTCGAGAGCTTGGAATGTCTCATCCTCAATAAAGAAGTTGAAACGGGTAGCAAAACGGATGCAGCGCAGCATGCGAAGAGGGTCGTCAGAGAAAGTAATGTCAGGGTCGAGTGGCGTGCGGATTATTCCGTCCCACAAATCGTCAAGCCCCCCAAAAGGATCTACCAATTCTCCAAACCTGTCTTTGTTAAGGCATATCGCCATAGCGTTGATGGTGAAGTCACGACGATTCTGGTCATCCTCCAAAGTGCCATCTTCCACAATAGGCTTTCGGGAATCCCTCTGGTAACTCTCCCTACGGGCTCCGACAAACTCTATCTCCACTGGAGGACGATTACCAGAAGACATTACTTTTACCTGTGCTGTTCCGAAATTCTTGAATACGGATAGATAAGCCTTCCTGCCCAGTCGTTTCTTGAGCTCTGTAGCAATCTTGATGCCACTTCCCACAACGACACAGTCGATATCGTCAGAAGGCTGATCGAGGAAAATATCCCTTACATACCCTCCGACGAGATAGCATTCCAACTGCATTTTGTCCGCTACATCCGAGATGAGGTGAAAAATGTCGTTATCAAGTATCTGAGCTAATTCGTCGTCGCTATAATTTTTGACTTTCATCTATCCTTTTTCTTTATACATATAGAAATCACTGCAAAAGTACAAAAAAAAGTTTATTTATTTGGTATTTATGATAAATTTTTTGTAACTTTGCACGCAAAAGTGTATAATTATGAAAAGAATAAAGACAGCGTTAGTAAGTGTCTTCCATAAAGATGGACTTGACGAGTTATTGAAAAAGTTGAATGCTGAAGGTGTGAAATTCTTATCAACCGGCGGTACTCAAAAGTTTATAGAATCCCTTGGCTACGAGTGTCAGGCTGTTGAAGAGGTGACTACATATCCAAGTATTCTTGGTGGTCGTGTGAAGACTCTTCATCCAAAAATATTTGGTGGCATCTTGGGCCGTAGGGATAACGAAGGAGATCAGCAGCAGATGTCTCAGTATGAGATTCCTGAGATAGACCTCGTTATTGTTGACCTCTATCCATTTGAGCAGACAGTTGCAAGTGGCGCTTCAGAAGCAGATATCATTGAGAAGATTGATATTGGCGGTATTTCTCTGATTCGTGCTGGAGCAAAGAACTTCAAGGATGTTGTAATCGTACCTTCTAAGGCAGAATATGGAGTATTGCTCGATATTCTCAATAAGCAGGGAGCCCAGACAACTGTTGAGGAACGTCGTATGTTTGCTACTCGTGCTTTCGGCGTTTCAAGTCAATATGATACTGCAATCAATTCTTGGTTCGTTTCAACAAAGAAGTAATTTAAAGTAATTCGGATTTATGAATTTAGGATTTCTCTCCTTCGTTCAGGAGGTCGCTATGGACCTTGGTACAGCCAATACTATCATCATGCAGGGTGATAAGATTGTTGTTGACCAACCGTCCGTTGTGGCAATAGATCGTGATACCAATCAGATGATTGCTGTCGGCGAGCGTGCCAAGAGCATGTATGAGAAAACAAATGATCGCATACGAACAGTCCGTCCTTTGCGTGATGGTGTGATTGCCGATTTCTCTGCTTGTGAGATGATGATGCGCGGCCTTATTCGTATGGTACATAGCGGAAGAAACATCTTTTCTCCTTCATTGCGTATGGTGATTGGTGTGCCATCAGGTTCTACTGAAGTGGAGTTGCGTGCTGTTCGCGATTCTGCTGAGCATGCTGACGGACGCGATGTGTATCTGATATATGAACCAATGGCAGCAGCTGTAGGTATCGGTATTGATGTCGAAGCACCTGAAGGTAACATGATTGTTGATATCGGTGGTGGTTCTACTGAGATTGCTGTTATTTCTCTTGGCGGTATAGTAAGTAACAACTCTATCCGTGTAGCTGGTGACGAGTTGACAGCTGATATTCAGGAGTATATGTCTCGTCAGCATAATGTAAAGGTATCAGAACGTATGGCAGAACGTATCAAGATTCACGTTGGTTCTGCTCTTACCGACCTTGGCGATGAAGCTCCAGAGGATTATGTTGTTCACGGTCCAAACCGTATAACGGCTCTGCCAATGGAGGTTTCAGTATGTTATCAGGAGATAGCACACTGTATCGATAAGACTGTGGCTAAGGTAGAGAATGCGGTACTTGCTGCATTGGAGACCACTCCTCCTGAGTTGTATGCTGATATAGTACATAATGGAATATGGCTCAGTGGTGGTGGCGCTTTGTTGCGTGGAATAGACCGTCGTCTTGAGGCAAAGATTGGTATCCCATTCCATATTGCAGAAGATCCACTACACAGCGTTGCTATTGGTGCTGGTGTTGCGCTTAAGAATATTGGACGCTTCTCGTTCCTAATGAGATAAGACACTTTTTGAGGGTTGAAAAACCTTATTGACTTCATAAAAAATCATTATAATTGGCTCATCTTTCTCCTTCTGGAGATGGTGAGCCTTACAATGTTATTTCAGTTTAACAGTTATCAGGGGTCGGTTGCTTTTACTTCTGCCAATAGTGTTGCTGGGGTAATATATCAGGGGAAATCCAATATTACTTCATTCCTGTCCTTGAGAGATATTAATAAGGAACTTACTATTACCAATGTTAATCTGCAGCAGCAGGTTCTTCAACTCAAGAAACAACTGAAGAAGTATGGCGTTAGCTCTTATCACATAGAGCAGGCATTACGAGAAAGAAATTATACACTAATCGGAGCTCAGGTGGTTCAAAATAGTGTTAATAAGCAAAATAATCTCATAACAATCGACCGCGGTAGTGCCGATGGAATAAAAGAAGATATGGGTGTTGTCTCTGGCAATGGAGTTGTCGGAGTAGTATATATGGTGGGCTCCCACTATTCTGTTGTGATGCCTATTATTTCTGTACATTCCAGTATCAGTTGCGAAGTAGATGGTACAGGTTATTTCGGATATCTGAGATGGTTAGGAGGTGATAGCCATTATGCTTATATGGAGGATGTGCCCCTTTATGCTGATATAAAGATAAACCAATGGGTGGTGACATCCGGCTACTCTGCCATATTCCCTGCTGGAGTGCCTGTAGGTAAAATACGTTCTGCAGAAAAGAGCCCCGATGGAGTGTCATATCGTCTTGTTGTAGAATTGTCAAGCGACTTTATCAATCTTCGTGATGTGTGTGTCATCGACAATCACCATACACATGATCAGTTACAACTATTGCAAGCTGCCAAAGACTCACTTGACCTTATTAAGAACCAATAAATGATAGATTATATAAAGAGAATAGCAATAATGGCAGTCGTCCTGGTCTTCATTCAGGCATTGCTTCTTGGTAATATCCATATCTTGGGTGTTGCCAGCCCCTTGTTATATATCTATTTTGTGGTTCAGACTCCCCGAAATACTCCCCGTTGGCTTATTATGGTGTCTTGTTTTATATTGGGCATTCTTATTGACATATTCTTCTCTACACCAGGTATGGCGGCAGCCTCTATGACATTAGTAGGCTTTGTTCAGCCATCTGTTTTAGAGTTGTATCTCCATAATGCCGACGATAAAAACTTTTGTCCGGGCATTCATGCTATGGGAACAGAGAAATTTACAGCATATGTATTGTTCCTGACCATTATATATTGTACCGCTTTCTTTACCCTTGAGGCCTTCTCTATACAGCATTGGGCGCTGTGGTTCTTCAGTATTATAGGAAGTACTTTTGTTACGGTTTTCTCTATCGTTGTTCTCTCGATAGTATTCAGCACTACTAGTGTATTGATGAGTAAAAGGTAATGCGACGTCCTGATTATTCATATCGACGACTGGTAATAGGTGGCATATCGATATTGATTGTCGTTATCTATGCTATACGTCTTTTCTCCTTGCAGATAATGAGTGAAGACTATCGTCGAACGGCCGATTCCAACGCATTCCTCAAACGTGTGCAATATCCCTCGCGTGGCCTTATTTATGACAGAAATGGTAAACTCGTCGTATATAATGAGGTGTCTCATGATGTGATGATTGTCACCAATGAGGCAAAAAATCATTTGGATACTCTTGCTTTCTGTGAAGCCTTGGGAATCACAAAGGATCAGTTCCAGGAGCGTTTAGCCGAAATAAAAGACTCAAAAAAGAATCCCGGCTATTCCCGCTTTTCACAGCAATTGTTCATGGGACAAATCGATGAAAAGTTGTTTTTGTCTTTCCGGGAAAAGCTATTCCGTTTTCCTGGTATTTATGTCCGCAAGCGTACCATTCGTCAGTATGTATATCCTAACGGAGCCCATGTATTGGGCGATGTGGGAGAGGTGTCGCAGAATGATATTGATGAAGCAGAGGACAGGTATTACGGACGAGGCGATTATATCGGCAAATTAGGAGTCGAGCGCAGTTATGAAAAGTACCTTCGCGGTGTCAAAGGCATACAGATAATGGTGCGCGATGCTCGTGGTAGGGTACAGGGCCATTATCGTAATGGTCAGATGGACCGCCGCGCTGTACCTGGTAAGAATATCACGCTTAGCATCGATATAGAACTGCAGGCTTTGGCAGAGCGTCTTATGAAAGGTAAAATCGGCAGTATTGTTGCGATAGAACCTTCTACTGGCGAAGTACTGTGTATGGTTTCTGCTCCTTCCTACGATCCTCGTGGTATGATAGGCAAACAGCGCAGTAAGACGCATCAGGAACTGGGCGAGAATCCTTTCAAGCCGCTTCTCAATCGTGCCATTATGGGACAGTATCCTCCAGGCTCTACCTTTAAACCGTCACAGGCATTGACATTTCTCACAGAAGGGACATTGACACCTCATACTCCTCTGCCATGTAATGGAGGATTTAATCATAGGGGACTCCATGTAGGTTGTCATGCACATCCATCGCCAATTAGTCTCACAGATGCTTTGTCCACATCGTGCAACGGATATTTCTGCTGGGGATTGTATTATATGATGGGCAAGCATAAGTATGGCAGCTTGGTGAATGCTATGAATAAGTGGCGTGACTATATGGTGTCTATGGGATTTGGTTATAAACTTGGCATCGATTTACCAGGCGAAAAGCGTGGTATGATACCAAATGGTGCATATTATAATGAGGTATATCGCCATTCATGGGGTGCTTTGAGTGTCATATCCATATCCATCGGTCAGGGAGAGGTGAACCTCACTCCACTGCAGATAGCAAATCTTGGTGCTACAATAGCCAACAGAGGATATTACTATATTCCGCACGTAGTACGCCAGATAGAAGGTGCTTCTATCGATTCCATATATACTGAACGCCATCGTACCAAAGCGGCTACTTGGGCTTATCAATGGGTGGTCAGAGGTATGCGGCAGTCTGCCATCAGCGGTACTTGTAAGGCCCTTTCACGACTTCCGTTCAGCGCCTGCGGAAAGACAGGTACTGCACAGAATAAGGGACACGACCATTCTGTCTTTATGGGATTTGCTCCAATGGATAATCCTCGCATTGCTGTTGCTGTCTATGTGGAGAATGGTGGATTTGGTGCTGACTTTGGCGTGCCTATCGGAGCCCTTGTGATGGAGAAATATATCAAAGGCAAGTTGTCACCTGATAGCGAGGTGAGGGCAAGAGACTTCGAGAATCGCAGCATTTACTATAGTTCTGAAAGCAGATAATAATGAAGAGCAAGACACAAAACCCCAATCACACAACTCTTGAGGGTGAGAATATCCTTGATGAGTATGTGCTCAGTCATAGTGATGCAGAACCTGAATATCTGTATCGTCTGTGGCGTGCTACGAATGTCCACATGCTTCATGGGCGTATGGCATCAGGGCATCTGCAGGGACGTCTGCTGAAGATGCTCGTCAAGATGGTGAATCCGCAGAATATAATAGAGGTAGGCACTTTTTCGGGCTATTCTGCCCTTTGTATGGCAGAAGGCTTGGGTGAGCAGGGACATCTCTATACTTTTGAGATAAATGACGAACAGGAGCCCTTTACCCGCAAGTGGATAGAAGATTCTCCTTGGGCAGACAAGATTACTTTCATCATCGGCGATGCTGCTACAGAAGCAAAAAAAATAGGCAAGTCTTTCGACTTTGCCTTTATGGATGGTGATAAGCGCACCTATGTGGAGACTTATGAAAGTCTTCTGCCCCTGATGAATAAGGGCGCCTTTATACTTGCAGACAATACCTTGTGGGATGGACATGTGACGGATGCTGATTATGATAAGGACCAGCAAACCGTCGGCATCCGCCGCTTTAATGATTATGTGGCTGCCGACAATCGTGTAGAAAAAGTCCTGCTGCCACTTCGCGACGGACTAACGATTATAAGAGTGCTTTAGAGGTTTACTAAAGCATCAATTCCCAATCGATAGCTGTCTAATCCAAAGCCGCAAATCACACCCTTGCAGACAGGAGAGAGGTATGAGTGATGCCTGAACTCCTCGCGCTGGTGTACATTGCTGATATGCACCTCTATAACTGGGGTAGTGATAGCCTTGATGCAATCAGCCAGCGCCACGCTGGTGTGGGTATAAGCACCGGCATTCAGCACTACTCCGTCATAGGAAAAACCTACTTCCTGAAGCTTGTCTATCATCTCACCCTCGATGTTGCTTTGAAAATATTCCAAATCAACCTCTGGGTACCATTCTTTCAACATTGGCAGATAGCTCTCAAAAGAACTGTCACCATAAATTCCCGGTTCGCGCACTCCCAACAAATTCAGATTGGGACCATTCATTATAAGTATCTTCATTTTCTTTAACCTTTAGCCGTTAACCTTTAACCGTTAACCGTTACTTAATATCTCCATAAGTTTCTTCACTCCTTCGCTGGCTCCGCACATCAGGTGTTGTACATCAGTCTTTGCAGCAACTGGCTTTGGGTCGATGAGGTATATCGGAGTGCCTGGCTTTACATACTGCACCAATCCTGCGGCAGGATATACATTCAGCGATGTTCCGATGATGACAAAGATGTCTGCTGTCTGTGCCACAGCGGCAGCGTCATACATGTTTGGAACTGCTTCGCCGAAGAATACGATATAAGGTCTGAGCAAAGAACCGTCTCCAGCCTTTGTGTCATGAGGCACTTCCAGTCCTGTCTCGCCAAAGCCCTCATGGGGCAGGGTGACATGATAGCGTGGATTGTCAACATCATTTGAAGAACACATCTTCATCATCTCCCCGTGCAGATGTATTATTTTGCTTGAGCCGGCAGCTTCATGCAAGGCATCAACATTCTGGGTGACAATGGTGACATCATAGTCTTTCTCCATCTCTGCAAGCAGTTTATGACCCTCACAAGGCTGAACATCTTTATATTTTACGCGTAGCATGTTGTAAAAGTCATTGACATAGTTAGGATTTGCCTCCCAACCCTCATGGGTTGCCACTCGCTCTACGGGATAATTGTCCCACAAGCCTCCAGCATCGCGGAAAGTAGTCAGACCGCTTTCCACAGACATACCGGCACCGGTTAAAACAACAATCTTTTTCATCTTGCACTTAATGTTATGTAGATTATTTGAGCGCAAAAATACAAAAAAAATATAAAATACAAAAAAACTTTGTTCTTTATTCCTTATTCTTTATTTCTTTTTGTAATTTTGCACGCGATTTTTATGTTATAAAGCAAATTATAATTTATAAAATATATGGATAAAGTAAGTTATGCCTTAGGTTTGAATATAGGCAAGCAATTAGAAAGTATGGGTGCGAACGATTTGAATATCGATGATTTCGCACAGGCAATTAAGGATGTTCTTGCTGGAAAGGCTCAGATGACAATGCCTGAGAGCCAGAAGATTGTTCAGCAGTTCTTCCAGGAGCAGGAGGCCAAGCAGCGTGCAAAGGCAGCTGAGATGGGTAAGGTTGCAAAGGCAGAAGGTGAGAAATATCTTGCAGAGAATGCTAAGAAAGATGGCGTTATCACAACAAAGAGCGGTCTTCAGTATATGGTTATCACAGAGGGCACCGGTAAGTCTCCAAAGGCTACAGACAGCGTAAAATGCCACTATGAGGGTTTCCTGACGGATGGTACTGTCTTTGACAGTAGCGTACAGCGTGGTGAGCCAGCTACATTCCCACTGGGTGGAGTTATAGCAGGTTGGACAGAAGGTCTGCAGCTGATGAAAGAGGGTGGTAAGACACGTTTCTTCATCCCTTACAATCTGGCTTACGGTGAGGCAGGCGCAGCTGGTTCTATACCTCCTTTTGCAACACTCATCTTTGACGTAGAATTGATAGAGGTGAAGTGAGTTAGGAATTAGGAGTTAGGAATTAGGAATTAGGAATTATCAATAATATTTAAAAAAACAATGAAAAAAATCTTTTTTGCAGCAACAGCTGCTATCATGGCCGCAGTGTTCACTTCTTGCGGTAATGGCACTCCAAGTGCAAATCTTAAGGACGATGTTGATACCCTCAGTTATGCTGTCGGTATGGCTCAGTCAGACGGTCTGAAGGAATATCTCGTTCAGCGTATGGGCGTTGATACTGCTTATATCGATGAGTTTATCAAGGGTCTCAACGAAGGTGCTACAATCGGTGACGACAAGGCAAAGGCAGCATATATCGCTGGTGTGCAGATTGGTCAGCAGGTAGGCAGCCAGATGGTTCAGGGCCTTAACTATGAAATCTTCGGCAACGATTCTACTCAGCAGATTTCTTCCAAGAACCTCATCGCAGGTTTTGTAGCAGGTGTTACAGGTAAGAAGCAGCTGATGAACCTCAACCAGGCTCGTATGCTTGCAGAGGAGAAGATGCATACCGTAAAGGCTGCTGCTATGGAGAAGCAGTTTGGTGACTACAAGAAGCAGAATGAGAAGTTCCTTGCTGACAATGCTAAGAAGCCAGGTGTCGTAACACTTCCTTCAGGTCTTCAGTACAAGGTTATCACAGAGGGTACTGGTGCTACTCCTGCCGATACTTCTCTCGTAAAGGTTAACTACGAAGGCAAGACAATCGACGGAAAGGTGTTCGATTCAAGCTTCAAGCGTAATGCTCCTGTTGAGATGCGTGCTAATCAGGTTATCAAGGGTTGGACAGAGGCTCTTACTCACATGAAGGCCGGTAGTAAGTACGAGGTTTACATCCCACAGCAGCTGGCTTACGGCGAGCGCGCTCAGGGTGAGCAGATCAAGCCTTTCTCAACTCTCGTATTCACAATCGAACTGCTCGAAGTGAAGTAAAATAAATTAAAGATTAAAAATTAAAGATTAAATTCAGCGCTTTGCGCTTTAGAATTAAAATCATGAAAAGAATATTTTTTGTAATTCTTGCAGCAGCTCTTTGCGTTGTTTCTGTTGATGCTGCAAAGAAGGATAAGAAGGACAAGAAGGATAAGACAGAGAATGTTCAATGCCAGTTCAATGTTCAATCTTTAAAGTCTTCAAGCGACTCCCTCAGCTATGCTGGTGGATATGCTAACACAAACGGCTTGATACCATACCTGCAGCAGCAGCTCAAGGTTGATACAGCCTATATGGCAGATTTTATTCAGGGTCTCAAGGATGCTAAGGAGAAGGGCAATGACCCACGTTTCGTAGCATACAATGCCGGTGCCCAGATACAACAGATGCTTGAGCAGCGCATGATATCAGGCATTAAGACAGCCCTGCAGGATGCTGATGATTCCCTCAATGTAAACCTTTTCTATGCAGGTTTCTTCGCTGCTTTGAACAACGACTCTACTTTCTTCAAGCAGGATGGTGCTATGAAGTACTTTGAAGAAGGCATGAAGCGTAATGATGAAGCAAAGAAGGAAAAGCTCTATGGCGAGAATCGTCGTAAGGGTGAGCAGTTCCTGGCTCAGAACAGCACAAAGGACAGCGTCGTAACCCTTCCTTCTGGACTTCAGTACAAGGTGCTCACAATGGGAACAGGTCCTAAGCCAAAGGCTACTCAGGAGGTTCATGTGAAGTACGAGGGAAAACTCGTTGACGGCAAGGTGTTCGACAGCAGCTATACCCGCAAGGACCAGATAACAAAGTTCCGTGCCAACCAGGTTATCAAGGGTTGGACAGAGGCTCTGCAGCTGATGCCTGTAGGCTCTAAGTGGGAACTGTATATCCCACAGGAGTTAGGCTATGGCGACCGCCAGTCAGGACAGATTCCTCCATATTCAGCACTGATATTCACGGTTGAGTTGGTTGATATCACTCCTGATGCTACAGCAAAGCCAGCAGCTGCAACAGCAACAGAAAAGCCAGCGGCAAAAGCTGCTCCAGCAAAGGCAAAGAAAGCTGCTAAGAAGTGAAAGTAACAATACTACAGACCGATATTAAGTGGGCTGACCCTGATGCTAATGAGAAAGCGTTGGAGTCAGCCCTCCTTAGTTCTGAAAAGTCAGACCTCTACGTCCTTCCCGAGATGTGGAACACAGGGTTCTTGGCAAGCGAAGAGTCGAAGGACTCTTTAATTCATAATTCAAAATTCTTCGGCGAGCGAAGCGGCAAAGCCGATTACATAATTCAAAATTTAAAAGAGTTTGCTCGCCGCTTTGATGCTGCCATTGCCGGCTCTATGGATGTAGAGGAAGATGGGAAACGCTATAACCGTTTCTATTTCGTAACACCTACTGATGTCTATACTTATGACAAGCGCCACCTCTTCTCCTATGCCGGTGAAGACAAAAACTTTACGGCAGGCAAGGAACGCACCATTGTCGAGTGGCGAGGCGTGAAATTCCTCCTGCAGGTGTGCTACGACCTCCGCTTCCCATGTTTTTCGCGCAATAACCTGAAACTTGAAACCAGAAACCAGAAACCCCAAGGGTCCCTTTACGATGCCATCATCTATGTCGCCAACTGGCCTGCCAGCCGCCGCAAGGTGTGGGATGTGCTGTTACAAGCTCGCGCCTTGGAAAACCAATGTTTCGTTGTAGGAGTCAACAGGGTAGGCGACGACCCCGTCTGCCATTATGATGGAGGTTCTGCCATCATCGATGCCAAAGGCAAAATCCTCGCCTCAGTGCCAGACAACACCGCCGCCACCGCCACCGCCATCTTGGATATGGAATCTCTCAATGCCTTCAGAATGAAATTCCCCGTCCTCCAAGATGCGGACGAATAAAAATCAGTAAAAAAAGATCGCTTATATATCTTGTCGGCGGAAGAAATTTTGTGCGTCGGCCGATGCGCACGATTTTCTCCGCCTGGGAACATTGCAAAGGTACAACATTCTCATTGCGGTCTACGAATTTTTTTGAATTTTTTTTGAGATTTTTTTCAGTTGCGGTCACGTGGTCATTTGTCATTTGTCAAAATCGAAAACGGATGTCGTCAGAAATCGCCACTATATATAAATAATTTTATTATTTATATATAGTGAGCAAATAACCACGTTCCCAAATCGAAAATGACCAAATGACCTTGACCAAATGACCACTAATTTTATTGGGGGGGGTATTCTAATTTTTGCCGATTTCATCGAGGTATTTAAACATGATGATATGGTTAATTATGCCCAGATAGTCGAATATACTTCGTCATGGAAATAAAATAAATAGCATTTTTTATTTGTATTTCTCATAATTTAATCGTACCTTTGTACCCGGAAATCTATTGTGCTAACTAAATCGAAACTAAAAAACCTTGGGCAATTATGAATTATAAAAGTTTTTTCATCACATTGCAGATACTGTTGTCTTCAGTATTTGTGCATGCACAGGTGCAGCTGAATTTGTTCCCTGATAAGTATGGCACAAGCCTTGCCGAGAAACCATATGGCATCTTCTTTGAGGAGATAAATCATGCTGCCGATGGCGGTTTGTGGAGCGAGATGGTTAGCAACCGTTCGTTCGAGGATAATGATTACCAGCCAGAAAATTGGTGGGGTGATGGCAATACCCAAATCGAACTCGGCACGAGTAATCTCATGAATTCTGCGCAGAGCCAGTACATGCATGTAATCCCTTCAGCCAGTGGTGCTGATATACGCAATGGGGGATATTGGGGCATGAGGCTCGATGGACAGACGTCCTACACCCTGACGTTCTTTGCGCGTGCTGATGCTGCTTTCTCAACAACATTAAAGGCATACCTTTTGGACTATGACAGCGGTAGCGTACTCCTGAGCGCTTCGAAGAATATCAGTATAGGCACTACATGGAAGAAGATAAGCCTGACGATTCCTGATGCTAACCGCATAAGCGGAAAGGCTTTCCTATCATTGCAGACAACATCGGCAAATGAATTTGATATCGACGTAGTAAGCCTGATGCCTGCCGAAACCTACAAGGGGCACGGTTGCCGTAAGGATTTGGCGCAGATGCTGGAAGACCTGAAGCCACGCTTTATGCGTTTCCCTGGCGGCTGCTATGTGGAAGGTGAATATACCGAAAATAATGGTGAAAGAAACCGCTTTGAATGGAAAAAGACAATAGGGCCGATAGAGGAGCGCCCGGGACACTGGAATATCAACTGGAAATACAGAAGCTCTGACGCTTTCGGTTTCCACGAGATGCTGCAGTTGAGTGAAGACCTCGGTGCTGTGCCCCTATTTGTGGTTAATGTGGGATTGGGACATAAGTGGAATCAACCTATAGACGACCTCGACGAATTCATACAGGAGGCCCTTGATGCCATAGAGTATGCTAACGGTGCCACAACTACAACATGGGGCGCCAAGCGTGCTGCCAACGGACATCCCGAGCCTTTCGGACTGAAGTATATTGAGATTGGTAATGAAAACTACCAAAACAGTATATGGAATAATAACGAGCAGAGTTATCAGTATCCAGACCGCTATTATATGTTCTATCAAGCCATAAAGGCGAAATATCCCGATATTGTTTGTATAGGTAATGTGGAGTCATGGGGAACAGACGATCCTTCGTGGCGCAACAGCTATCCTGTAGAAGTCGTTGATGAACATTACTATCGTAACCCATCATGGTTTGTAAGCAATTATGAAAAGTATGACACATACGACCGCAACGGACCTAAGATATATCCTGGTGAGTATGCCGTAACACAAAGCTTCGGTACTACAGGCAATCTGGCTGCAGCATTGGGTGAGGCGGTATATATGCAGGGTATGGAACGCAACTCGGACATCGTGACGATGGCTTCATATGCTCCTATCTTTGTGAATGTGAACGACCAGAAATGGATGCCTGACATGATACGATTTGATGCCACAAACAGCTATGGCACGCCATCTTACTACGTGCAAAAACTGATGTCGCAGAAGATTGGAACACAGAATATCACATGGACAGAGGAGGGTAACAGCGAATCGTCTTCCGTAAATTACGGAGGCCTTTCTACATGGATTACATCGGCAACATTCTCTGACTACAAGATAATAAAAGATGGTGAGGTTGTTTATACTGCTCCTTTTGACGGCACTTCAAACTGGACGGACAATGCGGGCACTTTCAGTGAGAGTGGTGGCACTTTGACCCAGAGCAGTACATCAATGGAAGGTCTCCTGTATGTCAACAAGAATATAGACTTGGGTGAGAACTATACTATACAAGTTAAAGCCACAAAGAAAGGTGGTGCAGAGGGCTTCCTTATTGCCTTCGGTTACAAAGACTCAAAGAACTACTGCTGGTGGAACCTTGGTGGTTGGGGCAATACCCGATTCTGTATAGAACGTGCTGTTAACGGAACAAAGTCTCAGTATGATAACATATACAGATCACTTGCTACAGGTGTAACATACGATTTGCGTATAGAGGTGCGTGGAAACCATATCAAATGCTACATAGATGATGAGTTGTGTCATGATGTGGTATTACCTGCAGAACATGTAGAAAGACATGTCTATACCTCCGCAAGTCGTGATGGTAATAAGCTGTATGTGAAACTTGTCAATCCGTCAGGAACAGATTATTCAACAACCCTTACAACTTCCGGATACTCTGCATCAAACATAAAGCTGACGCAGATGAAGGCAGATAGCGATCAGGCAGAGAATACGAATGACAATATGTATAATGTCGTTCCGCAGGAATCAACTCTTTCTGCTTATGGTACAAGCATAATGATAAATGTACCGGCATACTCGTTTAATATTTACGAGATGGACATTACAGAAGGAGAAATGACCGATGTAGGCATTATGCCAGAAGAGGGTACGTTCTACCTGAAAGATGCCGACAGCGGACAATATCTCTCAAGAGGCGCTACATGGGGCACGCAGGCTACTCTGTCGGAGCTGGGACTTCCTGTTCAGATAGTTAATGTATCGAGTGATGTATATACTGTTCGTTATATCGATTTGAGCAATAAATATCTGGGTAATTTGGATGACCCATACACGGATGTCGCTGCTAATCAGGGAAACAAGATACAATGGCGTTTCCGTGATGCTGGAGATGGCAACCTGTGGCTTGAGAATGCATTTTCAAAAACATACTTTGCTGCCAAGGCAGGAGAAGGGGCTTACTTTACAAGTAACACCTCCGAAGCAACACGCTTCACGATTGTTTCGAACGCCGCATATGAGAAATATATAGAGTCACTGACTCCTCTTGATGAAGAGACGGAATATAGCGTAAGCAAAGACGTGACGGACTTCGTAAAGAATGCCTCAATGGCGACAGGAGTAGAAGAATGGTATACCGATTTCCACCTTTTCTATACTAGCGGAAATCCAGCCTATCAGACACCAACATCCCGGGCTTCAGTTAACGAGGCTTACAGGTTGATGGGTGGTATCTCGCAGACTATATCAGGCCTTACTCCTAACGGACTATATCGCTTCAGTATTCCTGCCTTCTATCGTGCAGCTTCTAATGAGATATGTGCTGATGCTGCTGATGCCGGATTCAAGATGGGTAATGCATATGTTATGTGTGGTGATACTAAAACACGTTTAAAGACATGGGCAGAAGATCGAGAGGGTAGTAATTATCCTAATTCTATGGAAGAGGCTGCTGCAAGTTTCAGCAAGGGACTTTATAAGAATGTCGTGACAGGACGTGCTGACTCCGACGGCAATCTGATTATAGGATTGGGTATAGATCAACGCAGTCCTGCTGACCCAGGCCAATGGCTCATATGGGGAGGCGTTACATTGGAAGAGGTTACTGAACCGATTGATTATACCGGCAATATCGTTAATCCATCATTCGAAAATGGTTTCACCGGATGGATAAATAATGGCATGCAGACACAGAATAACAATGAGCCAAGTGCCGCAAAGACGGGAACCCTCTACTGCGAAAAATGGTGCGATAACAGGTATCTCTTGGATGATGCTTCTGTTACCCAGACCATTTCTGGACTTAGGGATGGTGAGTATCTCGTAACAGCCACTTGTCACGGAGAAAGACAGGGGAGCACAGCTCCTGCAACCGGAGTATATCTGATGGCAGGTGACAACAGAACAGCTGTCACAACAACTGCTACATATAAGGTCATCGCAACTGCAATAGGTGGTGAGCTGACGATAGGATTCGGTTGCGAGAATACTGACGCCAACTGGATTACAGTGGATAATTTCAAAATGAAGTGGATAGGTTCTTCTGAGGAAAAGAATAAGGAAGTACTGAATACCCTTATCGACAAGCTTCAGAACCTTATAGACACGAAGACAATTCTTACTCAACAACTGAAAGACGAAGGCATTAACGTTATCAATGAAGCCAAAATGGCAGAAACGCCTGAGGAAGTCTTGCAGGCTATTTCGAATGTTTCGGCAAAATATGCAGAATTAGATGCCTTCCGCATGGAACAGAACAATAACTGCAGGTCATACCTCTTTGCTTATTTCCCAAGTAATAGCGACGAAAACCTGTACTATGCCATTTCTACAGACGGATTCAATTATACTCCTCTGAATAATGGTGAGAAGATCTTGAATTCTTGGGACTTTACCATGTCCGGTGGTATCCGTGACCCTCATATCCTTCGTGGTGAAGACGGTGTGTTCCGTATGGTGAATACAGATATGAGGAGTGTTCTCGGATGGAGCAGTAACAGAGGTATCGTAATGAGTAAGAGTACTGACCTCATTCATTGGACACATAGCACAGTTCATTTCCCTACACGCTTCCCGAATGGATGGAGCAGTGTTACCAGAGTGTGGGCACCAGAGACTATCTATGATAGGGAAACAGGAAAATATATGGTATATTTCTCATTGCTGACAAGTGATGATGGCACATGTAATTATGATAAGGTTTTCTATTGTTATGCCAATGACGACTTTACCGATTTGGAGGATTATCCCGTACACCTTTTCGACAGAGGAAGCGCTACCATTGATGCTGACATAGTCTTTGACGAAACGGATCAACTCTATCACATGATTTATAAGAATGAGGGTATCAATTCTATCAGTCATGTATCTGCTTCCCGACTGACAGCAGAGGAAGGACAGCCTACTGGTAGTCAGTGGGGCGATTTTGGAGGCGGCATTCAGCAGACAAATGTGGCCGTCGAAGGTGGTGGCATATTCCGTCTCATGGATAGCAACACTTATGTGGTGATGTATGACTGTTATGGTAGTGGCTACTATCAGTTCTGCACAACGACGGACTGGAAAAACTATACTCTGGTAGCACAAACAACAACTTCAGGAAAATTCACTCCCCGTCATGGAAGTGTTACCCTGCTTCACCCTGCTGAAACTAATGCTTTGTTGAAGGCTTTCCCGACAGATGGCTTGGAGATAGGTTCTGTGCGCGGAGACGCTAATGGCGATGGAATGGTTACTATGTTGGATGTGACATTTGTTGCAAATGCTATCTTAGGAAAACCTGATGCAACGTTTGACAAGATTGGAGGAGATGCCAACGAGGATGGTGTGATAGGCATGTCTGACGTGATGTATATAATAAATTATGTACTGAACGGTAAATTTCCGAGCAAATAATACATATATGTATATATAATAATAACAATCATTATGAAAGTAAAAGTAGGTTATACCAATGAGCCTTCGTGGCGAGTTCTGACAGTTAAGGCATCTCTGCCTGAGAAATTGAAGTGCCTGTATGAGATTGCGCACAACATGTGGTGGGTATGGAACTTTGAGGCGCGCGACTTGTTCCGCGACCTTGATCCGGAGATTTACCATGATGTAAATCATAATCCCGTGATGCTATTGGAACGTCTGACCTTCGCTCGCAAAGAGGAAATTATGAAGGACAAAGCCCTGATGAAGCGCATAAAAGACGTTTACGACATGTTCCGCAAATATATGGACGTAAAGCCTGACGCCAAGCGTCCTTCTGTGGCTTATTTCTGCATGGAATATGGTATCCACTCTGCACTGAAGATATATAGTGGTGGTCTTGGCATGCTTGCTGGCGATTATGTGAAAGAGGCATCCGATTCTAACGTGGATATGTGCGCCGTAGGTTTCCTGTATCGTTTCGGCTACTTTACACAGAGCCTATCAATGGACGGACAGCAGATTGCCAACTACGAGACGCAGAACTTTGGTTCGCTGCCTATAGAGCGCCAACTTGATGAAGAAGGCAACCCCTTGGTGATTAACGTTCCCTATACCAATTATCAGGTTCACGCTTATGTATGGCGTGTAAATGTGGGCCGTGTAAAGCTCTACCTGCTTGATACTGACAACGAGTTAAATTCCGAGTTTGACAAGCCTATCACTCATTCCCTCTATGGCGGTGATTGGGAGAACCGCCTGAAGCAGGAGATTTTGCTCGGTATCGGTGGCATGTTGCTGCTTAAGAGGCTGGGCATTAAGAAAGATGTATATCATTGCAATGAGGGTCATGCTGCGCTCTGCAACCTGCAACGTCTGTGCGACTATATAGAGGAAGATGGATTGAACTTCAACCAGGCTCTTGAACTGGTTCGTGCCTCAAGTCTCTATACTGTCCATACCCCTGTTCCTGCCGGTCACGACTACTTCGAGGAGGGACTCTTCGGAAAGTATATGGGCGGCTATCCTGAAAGGCTGCATATCTCTTGGGACGAATTCATAGGTATGGGACGTTCCAATCCAGACGACAAGAACGAGAAGTTCTGTATGTCCACCTTCGCTTGTAATACTTGCCAGGAGGTTAATGGTGTATCATGGTTGCACGGTGAAGTATCGAAAAAGATGTTCGCTCCTATTTGGAGGGGCTATTATCCAGAGGAGAGCCATGTAGGCTATGTTACCAATGGCGTACACTTCCCCACATGGGCCGCTGCCGAGTGGCGTGCTTTGTACAGCAAATATTTTGACGCTAATTTCATCTTTGACCAGTCAAACGAGGAGATATGGCACGGAATCTACAACTGTCCTGATAAGGAGATATGGGATACTCGTATGACCTTGAAGAACAAACTCTTCGAATATGTGGAGCAGCAGTTGCGCAATACATGGCTCAAGAATCAGGGCGACCCGGCACGAATAGTGAAACTGCTTGACCGCTTCAACCCCAATTCTCTCGTTATAGGTTTTTGCCGTCGCTTTGCGACATACAAGCGTGCCCACTTGCTGTTTACCGATTTGGAGCGACTTGACAAAATTGTTAATAATCCTGAACGACCTATCATCTTCATGTTTGCAGGTAAGGCTCACCCAGCTGATGGTGCAGGTCAGGGCTTGATCAAGAAGATTTTCGAGATTTCGCAGATGCCGCAGTTCCAAGGTAAGATTATCTTCGTTGAAGACTATGACTTCCTGTTGGCACGTCGCCTCGTATCAGGTGTTGATATATGGATGAATACACCTACACGTCCGATGGAGGCTTCAGGTACATCAGGTGAGAAGGCCGAGATGAATGGCGTCGTAAACCTCTCCGTTAAGGACGGCTGGTGGCTCGAAGGCTATCGTGAGGGCGCCGGATGGGCGCTGACAGAAAAACGCACATATCAGAATCAGAACCATCAGGATCAGCTTGATGCTGCTGCCATATATTATATGCTTGAGAACGAGATTGCTCCACTATACTATAATAGGGACAAGAACGGCATTTCAAAGGATTGGATAAAAGTCATCAAGAACTCTATAGCACAAATTGCTCCGCACTACACTATGAAGCGTCAGCTCGATGACTACTATTCCAAGTTCTACGAGAAGGAGGCAAAGCGCTTTAAGGAATTGGCTAAGAACAACTTCAAGTTGGCCAAGGACATCGCTCTCTGGAAGGAGAACGTAGCAGAGCGCTGGGATGGTATCAATGTAGTCAGTTGCGAATGGGACTTCCCCGCAAACGGTTGTGAGGCAGGAAAGTCATATAAACTGAAATATGTCATTGACGAAAAGGGACTTGATGATGCTGTAGGTCTGGAGAAGGTGAATCTGTTCACCGACAAGGACGGCAACGAGAAGATATTCTCCGTAGAGCCTCTGAATATGGTGGGCCACGAAGGCAATAACTATATATTTGAGGCAGAACTGACACCACGTCAGTTTGGAGAATACAAGAGCGCTGTTCGCATGTATCCGAAAAATAAGAACCTGCCTC
Organism: uncultured Prevotellaceae bacterium; assembly: GCA_946405805.1. Classification (GTDB taxonomy): domain Bacteria; phylum Bacteroidota; class Bacteroidia; order Bacteroidales; family Bacteroidaceae; genus Prevotella. Next base: position 35,726 of record CAMJIL010000016.1, read on the forward strand.
ATCGTCAGGACTTCTGCTATACTAAGTGGCTGGACCTCCCCAACCTCTAATGGTTAGGGTTCACAAGCTTACGATTTACTTGAAAATGGAATGCACGCAATACGATTGAATTGCGTGCATTCATTTTGTTAACTTTGAATTCGTCCAGGTTGCTTGCGTTCGAAAATACAAGCAATAATGAAAAAAAAATAAAAATTCTTCACTCTTCATTCTTCACTCTTCACTTTTTTTTGTAACTTTGCGCTCGATAGTAAAAAAGTATATATAATGAAAACATTTTTTCACCCTCAAGACCTCGGCGATATAAGAGCAGCGCTTGCTGAGGCACAGTTAGTAAAGAAAGATCGTTATGCTTTTCAGCAACTTGGTAAGAACAAGACTCTGCTGATGGTGTTTTTCAATAACTCCCTTCGTACCCGCCTTTCTACGCAGAAGGCTGCAATGAATCTGGGTATGAATGTCATCGTCCTTGATGTGAATGCAGGAGCATGGAAGCTGGAGACAGAGCGTGGCGTCATCATGGATGGCGACAAGTCGGAACACCTGTTGGAGGCTATTCCTGTGATGGGATGCTATTGCGACGTTATCGGTATCCGCTCTTTCGCTGGTTTGACAGACAGAGAGTATGACTATGCTGAGACAATAGTAAATCAGTTCGTACAGTATTCTGGCAAGCCTGTCTTCGCTATGGAGACGGCAACGGTGCACCCTCTTCAGGCTTTTGCTGACCTCATCACCATCGAGGAACACAAGCAGGCGGAGCGTGTAAAAGCTGTCCTGACGTGGGCTCCTCATTGCCGCGCTTTGCCACAGGCAGTACCTAATTCTTTCGCTGAATGGATGTTAGCGGCACCTGATGTGGACCTCGTCATAACACATCCGGAAGGGTATGAGTTGGACTCTCAGTTTACAAAGGGAGCTACAATAGAGTATGACCAGAAGAAGGCCTTCGAAGGTGCTGACTTCATATATGCCAAGAACTGGTCTTGTCCTGGTGTTACCAATCCTGCCGACTACGGAAAGATTCTCACCGACTATAAGAAGATGGCCCACTGGACAGTAGATGCAGAGCATATGTCGTGGACAAATAATGGTAAGTTCCTGCATTGTCTGCCTGTTCGTCGCGGTCTCATCGTTACTGATGATGTCATTGAGAGCAAAAACTCCCTCGTAATACCAGAGGCAGCAAACAGAGAGATATCAGCACAGGTGGTGATAAAGAGAATTCTTGAAAGTCTTTAAGCCTTTAAGCTTTAAACTTTAACCTTTAACCTTTAACCGTTAAACGTTACCAATGTCACATCCAAAAGGTTTATACCTCCTCTTTGTTACGGAGATGGCAGAACGCTTTTCCTACTACGGAATGCGTGCCCTCTTTGTTTTATATCTCGTAGCAGCTTTCTTCACCAATGACCAGGCCAGCCAGATTTATGGTTCTTATACCGGTTTGGTATATCTCACTCCATTGCTTGGTGGTTATATCGCTGATAAATACTGGGGCAACCGCCGTTCTATCATCTTTGGCGGAATAACGATGGCGATAGGTCAGTTCCTGATGTTTGCCTCTGCCTGTTTTGTCAAGCAGAGCATTTTTACAGAAGGCGGCACGATAGACCCCTCGATAGATAACAGCTTCTCCATGTGGCTGATGTTTGGCGGTTTGGCGATGCTGATATTCGGTAACGGCTTCTTCAAACCAAATATCTCCACAATGGTGGGCGACCTCTATGAGCCGCAGGACCATCGGAAGGACTCTGCCTTTACCATATTCTATATGGGCATCAATCTGGGCGCGTTCATAGCACCGTTGCTATGCGGATACCTGGGTGACGGCAACTGGATGAATCCTCATAACTTCAAGTGGGGCTTCTTCTGCGCTGGCGTCGCTATGATAGTTTCTGTAGCGGTTTTCTCTACACTTAAAGACAAGTTCCTCGTAACTCCAGAAGGACTTGGCATCGGACTTTCGCCAGCGAAGTCGGAACTCCTGAAGCTGAAGGAGATTCAGGAAGAAGAGGATGAAGCAATCTTGGAAGGACACGAGATGCAGGCGTCAGAAATCCGCATACCAAAGAAGGTTGCCAAGAATTCTCCTTTCCGTCTGTGGGGATGTATTGTGGGCGCAATAGCTTTCTTCTGTCTTCTCTCACGGGATGTGGCCAATTTCAATGACTATATCTCTAATGCCATATATGTCATAGCAATAGCTCTGCCGCTCTTTATCATAACCGACCGCAGCCTGACGAGTGTTGATAAGTCGCGCATCGGAGTGATATACATCATTGCCCTGTTCGTGATATTCTTCTGGAGTGCTTTCGAACAGGCCGGCTCATCGCTGACGCTGTTTGCAGAGCAGCAATGTGACCGCACCATCGGGGGTTGGGAGATGCCTACTACATGGTTCCAGAGCATCAACCCTATCGTTGTAGTTGTCTTTGCTCCTGTTATGGCGACATTATGGGAGACATTGGCAAAACATAACATGGAACCTTCCAGTCCTCGAAAGCAAGCCCTCGGCTTGGCGCTTCTCGCTTTGGGATATGTGGTAATAGCCTACGGCACCTACGGCATAACAACTGGTGGTCAGAAGGCTGCTATGTGGTGGCTGGTGGCCCTGTATTTCATACATACTATCGGTGAGTTGTCATTGTCGCCAATAGGACTCAGTATGGTAAACAAACTGTCTCCTGCCCACCTCGCATCATTGCTGATGGGCGTATGGTTCATGAGTAATGCTGCCAGCAATATTCTGGCAGGCAGATTGGCAACACTATTGCCAGAACAGGGCGTGACGAAGCATTTCTTGGGTATAGAGATAGCTACCCTTACGGACTTCTTCCTGCTATTCGCTGTAATGGCTGGCGTGGCATCGGTATTGCTGTTCCTGCTGTGTCCGCTGCTTAAAAAGATGATGAAGGGAGTGGAGTAGGAGTTAAGAATTAAGAGTTAAGAATTAAGAGTTAAAAGTGAAGAATATTCTTGTTTTTGCAACAAATAATGCGCACAAGTTGCAGGAGGTGCGACAGATTCTGGGTGAACGCTTTGAGGTTCGTTCGCTGAAGGAGATAGATTGTCATGAGGAACTTCCTGAGACGCATGATACCCTTGAGGGAAATGCACTTGAGAAGGCGCAATACGTAAATCAGCATTATGGCTTTGACTGCTTTGCTGACGATACAGGTCTTGAAGTGGATGCCCTCAATGGAGAACCAGGCGTCTATTCTGCCCGCTATGCTACCGTTGACGGAGCAGACCATGACTCCGAAGCAAATATGCAGAAACTGCTGCGAAACCTGCAAGGCGTTGATAATCGCAAGGCGCAGTTTCGTACTGCCATAGCGCTGATATATAAAGGTGAGACACATCTGTTTGAAGGAAAGGTGGAAGGATGTATCGCCACAGAGAAACATGGAGCAGAAGGGTTTGGCTATGACCCTATCTTCTACCCAGAAGGTTATTCACCTGCTGAGACAGACAAGCCACTCACCTTTGCTGAGATGTCGGCAGAAGAGAAGAATGGTATGTCGCACAGGGGTAGGGCAGTAGAGAAGTTGGTGGAGTTCCTTGGAATTAAGAGTTAAGAGTTAAGAGTTAAGAAAATCAGCCTTTGACCTTAGACCTTAGACCTTTGACAAATTATGCATTATGCATTATGAATTATGAATTATCTAAGATAAGGGCAGTGATGAAGCGCGAGAGTCTCGATGCTGTCATCATTCCCTCGTCTGACCCTCACAACAGCGAATATGTCGCCCCTCATTGGCAGGGACGCAAATGGATCAGCGGCTTCACTGGAAGTGCTGGAACGGCTGTTGTGACAATGGATGATGCGGCCCTGTGGACGGATTCACGATATTTCCTGCAGGCAGAACAGGAACTGTCGGAAGAGTGGCAGCTGATGAAGGAATACATGCCTGAGACTCCCACCATTGCGGAATGGCTGAAGAGAAAGATGAGCCTGTTGCCAAACGGCGGTATCGTGTGTGTCGATGGAATGGTGATGCCGTATGAGGAGATAACCCGACTGACAAAGGAACTGCGCACCATAGGTTGTACCATGAGGACAAACTATGACGCCTTGTCAACAATATGGGAAGACCGTCCTGCAAAACCTGCAAACGATATTTTTCCTGTCGATGAGAGCATCATTGGTGAGACAATAGCAGAAAAGCTGCAACGCCTAAGGGCTGCAATGGGTTCTTGTGATGCTTATGTGATGACAGACCTGACAGAGATAGCATGGACATTGAATTTTCGTGGTTCGGATGTGCTGATGACTCCTGTCTTTATAGCATATCTGTACATAACGCATAATGATGCAAGAGTATTCGTTAATGGCTCTTGCACGCCAAAGGCTCAGGCTATGTTGGCAGAGGCTGGTGTTGCGATTGAGAAGTACGATGAATTCGTGAATTTCTTGAGGAAAAAGTCTTCAAAAGGCCCTTTGACACTATGCTCAAGTAAATCGACAAACTACGCAATATATAACATAGTAAAGGAGCATGTACGGGATTGTGATTCTCCTGCAGGTATGATGAAAGCCGTCAAGAATGATGCCGAGATAGAAGGTTTCAGACGTTCTATGTTGAGAGATGGTGTTGCGATGGTTCGCTTCTTGCGTTGGCTGAAACCTGCCGTAGAAGCAGGAGGTCAAACAGAACTGACTGTCTCGGAGAAACTGGAGGAACTGCGCAAGGAAGAGGGTGCAAAGAAATTCATTTCCCTTTCCTTTGGCACGATCTGTGGCTATAATGAAAACGGGGCGATAGTACATTATGCAGTCACCCCGGCAACAGCAAAGACATTGAAGGCGGAGGGACTTCTGCTGCTCGATAGCGGAGCACAATATGCTGACGGCACAACAGATATCACCCGCACTATCGCTTTGGGCCCGTTGACTCCTGAAATGAAACGCATCTATACCCTTGTCCTCAAGGCCCATATCGCGTTGGCGAGCATCTCGTTCCCTGAGGGCACTAATGGCACAAATCTTGACACCATTCCTCATTCGGTATTATGGCGTGGGAAGGTGGACTATATGCACGGCTCAGGTCATGGGGTGGGGGCTTGCCTTTCAGTTCATGAAGGCCCTCAGTCAATGAGGCAGAGATGGTGTCCTGCTCCCTTGCAAGAGGGTATGACGCTGACGATAGAGCCCGGTGTCTATCTGGAGGGTAAGTTTGGCGTAAGGGTTGAGAATACGATGCTTGTAAAGAGGGATGATTCTGTTGCCGTTGGCGAAAAGAAATGGTTTGCCTTCGAGCCGCTGACACTATGTCCTATTGATACTGCTCCTATCGAGATGGATATGATAGAGCAATATGAGAAGGACTATCTTAATGATTATCATACCCTTGTGAGAGAGAAATTCCTTCCTTTGCTAAGCAATCCCGACGATAGGGCTTGGTTGGTGGAAAATACTAAAAAAATATAAAAATAACGTAGTCGCTTAAATCTGCAATATTGAATATCAAAAAAAAACATTACCTTTGTGGCGAAGTCACTATGATGGGCATTCTCAATGTTACGCCAGACTCCTTCTATGCTGCATCCCGAAAGCAGACAGACGAAGAGATTCTTTCGCGTGCCAGTGAGATTCTCTCTCTCGGAGGTGATGGGGCAATAATAGACGTCGGCGGCTGTTCCACCCGTCCTGGCAGCGCTCCAGTAAGTGAAGAGGAAGAGATGCGTCGGGTGTGTCATGCGTTGGATTTATTGCAGAGGGAGTTTCCCAATGCGTTGCTCAGTGTTGACACTTTTCGCCCGCAGGTTGCCCGAAAAGCAGTTGAAGGCTATGGCGTCAGCATCATCAATGACATCTCTGGCAATGTGGCATGTGCTATGCCGAATGCCAGCTATGTACTTACTTCCAGCGAGGCAGGCATAGATGCTATCATAAGCGATTTCAAGAGGAAGACAGAGGAGATACACTCTTTGCAGCCATCTACAGAGGTGATACTCGATCCAGGCTTTGGCTTTGGAAAAACAAGGCAGCAGGAGTATGAGATACTACTTAACTTGCACAAGATAAAAGAGACATTTCCTAACAACAAGCTCCTTGTTGGTGTCAGCAGAAAGCGTATGATATACGAGATACTCGGTACTACACCAGACAGCGATGCAACACTTGCAGGCACAAGGTTGATTCACCATATTGCGATGCTTCAGGGAGCTGATATAATTAGAACTCACGACATACAATAACAATAGATGTTTTTCACTTTCGGCATAAAGGATGCAATTGACATATTGCTCGTAGCAATGGTTCTTTACTACGTCTATCGCTTCATGCGAGAGACGCGAACCCTTAATATGTTCGTCGGCACCCTCACATTCATTGTGATATGGCTCTTTGTTAGCCGTGTGTTGGAGATGAAGATGATGGGCGCTTTGTTCGATAAATTCGTCGCAGTAGGTGCTTTGGCGGTTCTCATCATCTTCCAGAAGGAAATCCGAAAATTCCTTTTCCGTATGGGAGAAAGTCGTAACAGAGGTTCCTTCATTGGATGGCTGGTAAGGAAGTCCAACGAAAATGAAGAAGTGAGTCATGCTAACACAATGCCTATCGTTATGGCATGCATCAATATGGCACGCAACAAGTGCGGAGCATTGATAGTGTTGGAGCGTAACAATCCCCTCAACGACATTGTTGAGACAGGCGATAAGATAGATGCTGCTGTCAATCAGCGCCTCATAGAGAATATCTTCTTCAAGAATTCTCCCCTCCATGATGGCGCTATGATAATCAGTAATAATCGCATCAAGGCAGCAGGATGTATCCTTCCTGTAAGCCATAATTTGGATATCCCCCGCGAATTGGGCCTGCGCCACCGTTCTGCTATGGGTATCTCTCAGCATTCGGATGCTATAGCAATAGTGGTGTCAGAAGAAACAGGCCGCATTAGTGCTGCGATAAATGGAAACTTTCGCTTGCGCCTGTCTGCAGAAGAATTAGAAAAGATAATAAATTCATAAACAATCAATACAATAATCATTATGAGTCTAATCGAAAAAATCATTGCTCGCGCTAAGGCAAACAAACAGCGCATTGTACTTCCTGAGGCAGAAGAAGAACGCACACTGTGTGCAGCTGATCAGGTATTGGCACAGGATATTGCCGACCTTATCCTGATTGGTAATCCTGCGAAGGTGCATGCTCTCGCAGAGAAGCATGGCTTAAAGAATATTGACAAGGCAACTCTGATAGACCCAGAGAACTATGAGCGTTCAGAGGAATTGGCACAGCTGCTCTTTCAGTTGCGTCAGAAGAAGGGCTTAACATTAGAGCAGGCACACGAACTGGTGAAGAATCCTCTCTATCTTGGATGTATGATTATCAAGACAGAAGGTGCTGACGGCCAGATTTCTGGTGCTCTCTCTACTACTGGTGATACTCTTCGTCCTGCATTGCAGATTATCAAGACTGCTCCAGGCATCACATGTGTTTCTGGTGCTATGCTTATGATAACAGACAAGCCAGAATATGGTGAGGATGGTGTGCTCGTCTTTGCTGATGTTGCAGTAACTCCAATGCCTGATGCACAGCAGTTGGGCCAGATTGCCGTTTGTGCTGCCCAGACAGCTAAGAGTGTTGCTGGTTTTGCAGAACCTCGTGTGGCTATGTGTTCTTTCTCTACAAAGGGTAGTGCAAGTCATGAGGTAGTTGATAAGGTTGTTGAGGCTACCGCTGTTGCAAAGCAACTTGACCCAACTCTTAAGATTGACGGTGAACTGCAGGCTGATGCTGCTCTCGTACCAAGTGTAGGCTCTAAGAAGGCTCCTGGTTCAGAGATTGCTGGTAAGGCAAATGTCCTCGTATTCCCTAACCTCGAGGTCGGTAATATTGGCTACAAACTGGTTCAGCGTCTTGCTGGTGCTCAGGCCCTCGGCCCAATCCTTCAGGGTATCGCTCGTCCAGTAAACGACCTTTCTCGTGGTTGCTCAGTTGAGGATATCGTAAACCTCGTCGCTATAACAGCTTGTCAGGCAATGGATGCGAAGAAGTAAAGAGTAAAAGCCTCCCCCAACCCCCTCCAGTTAGAGGGGGCTTTGATGGGGGTGAAAACATATAATAATTAAACCTGAAAAATGAAAATTCTTGTATTAAATTGTGGTTCATCATCTATTAAGTACGCTTTGTACAACATGGATGACAAGAGTGTTATGACCAGTGGTGGTGCTGAGAGAGTAGGCCTTGATGGCGCTTTCGTAAAGGTGAAGCTCCCTAATGGTGAAAAGAAACAGATTATGCACGATATCCCTGAGCATACTGAAGGCGTGAAGTTTATCTTCTCTCTCCTTACAGATCCAGAGATTGGCGTTATAAAGTCTCTCGACGAGATTAATGCTGTAGGACATCGTATGGTGCATGGTGGTGAGAAGTTTACAGAGTCAGTTGTCATCACCCCAGAGGTGATAAAGGCTTTCGAGGCTGTTTCTGATCTTGCTCCTCTTCACAACCCAGCAAATATGAAGGGCGTGAATGCTGTATCAGAGCTGATGCCAGGCCTTCCACAGGTTGGCGTCTTCGATACTGCTTTCCATCAGACAATGCCAGCAAAGGCATATATGTATGCTGTTCCTTACGAGTTGTATGAGAAGTATGGTGTTCGCCGTTATGGCTTCCACGGAACCTCTCATCGCTATGTTTCAAAGCGTGCTTGTGAGTTCTTGGGTATTCCTCAGCAGGGTTGTAAGATGATTACTGCCCACATTGGTAATGGCGGCTCTCTTGCTGCTGTTGTTGATGGCAAGTGTGTTGATACCACTATGGGTCTTACTCCTCTTGAGGGTGTTATGATGGGTACTCGTTCTGGCGATATCGATGGTGGCGCTGTTACCTTTATCCAGAAGAAGCTCAACCTTGATGCTGACGGCATCAGCAACCTGCTGAATAAAAAGTCAGGCGTTCAGGGCCTTTGTGGCTATTCTGATATGCGTGATGTAGAGGCAGCAGCCAAGAATGGCGATAAGAAGGCCGAGGTGGCTCAAGCATCTTATTTCTATCGCATCAAGAAGTATATCGGTGCTTATGCTGCTGCTATGGGTGGCTGCGATGTGCTGGTATTTACTGCTGGTGTTGGTGAGAATCAGACAGGTATGCGTGAGGCAGCCTGCGAGGGCCTTGAGTTTATGGGCATCAAGATTGACAAAGCTGTCAACGCTACTGTTCGTGGTAAGGAAGCTGTCATCTCTACTCCTGATTCAAAGGTGAAGGTGGTTGTGATACCTACTGACGAGGAACTGATGATTGCCACAGACACTATGGCTCTTGTGAAGTAAGATGTCCTATATATAAATAAGGAGAGGAGGCTCTGCGAAGAGACTCCTCTTTTTTTGTGTCGCAGTTGCGACGACAAGATAATTAGTAGTAGTTTATCTTATTGGTTTATCTTATTCTGCTTACGATATTGTGTTGCTGTAATTCCCTTTATCTTTTTAAATGTACGCGAGAAATATTGTCCTTCTCCGAATCCCATTCGCATAGCAATCTCTATGATTGTCTCATTGGTATTCTTCAGCAACAGACAGGCACGATCTATCTTCATTTTCAGGAAGTATTCCTTTGGTGGTATTCCCATCTCTCTTGTGAAGGTATGGGTGAAGTGACTCCGGCTATATCCGCATTTTGTAGCCAAGTCATTTATAGATAGAGTTGACTCAACATATTCGGACATATATGAGATAGCTACATGCACGAAATTGTCAGCAGGCTTGCGCCTGTTTGTTGTTGCCAACAAAAACAAATCCGTAAACGTCAGGGTTGCCAGCAAGTGATGGAAGCAAAGACTTGCGTAAACCATACGTTCAATGTCGCGTCCATTGTCCAGCATGAAGTATATCTCCTCAAACATCTCTATGCGATAGAACGCGTGTGAGTCAACAATGTTATTGGCCTTTTGTGGTTTGTCGGGGTTGTTGCACATCAGTTGTGCCTTTGTTCCATCGAAATATATCCAATAAATCGACCAAGGGTCTTTGTGGTCTGCTCCATAAGAATAGTCCTCTCCACCTGATATCAGTATAAATTGGTTAGCCTCAATCTTCTGTTTTTGCCTATTTCCTACCTTAACCCATCCTTTGCCATCTTTGCAAAAGATGAGAACACAACTACTGATACTTTCTTTACTATTGTTCTGGTGATACTGTGCCATAGGAAAGTATCCTATGGCAGTGATGTAGAGGTCTGAAATTCTGGGGTCAGCAGCAGCTTCCTTAATCACTTTGGATGGTACGATTGTAAACCGTTCACCTACAAATCCGGATTTTTTCTTTAGGTTTGTTGTCGTCATATAGTAAGTTTATTCTTTTTGCAAAGATAAACATAAATTCTCAATTACAATGATTTTGTGCAATAAAAAATGCGTAATAGTACATATGTCCACGCAATAAAACAGCAAACGACACATTTGTCGTCTGCGATGAGTCAATAAGTGTGTTATTTGACGCTAAATTGTTTGAAATCGTGAGAATTTTTATTTTAGGACTATGTAGATTTTCTTTTTCCCCTCGATGTGTCTTATTTTAAATATGGTTGACACCAAAAGTTCAAAATTATGGTTAATCAA
>CAMJIL010000017.1 GCA_946405805.1 uncultured Prevotellaceae bacterium
GAGAGATAAATAATTAATGTTTAATTTAACGTCCAACTTTTCGGGGTCACATCAAGGGCGCGTTCATGAGAGGTGTAGATGTCTGATGTAAGAGGTAAGATGTATGACGTCAGATGAATCTTATTGCTCTTCTGGTGTCTCATCGCTGTTCCCCCCGGACACTCACTGCTTTAGGTTCTTTTCCTTGTTAAGGCAGGGATGGCCCGTTATTAGCCTTCATCACCGCCACCACCAGGGTTATCATCACCACCAGTGCTTGGGGTTTGGTTTCCACTGTTAGTGGTGCCACCCTGATTTTGGTTTTCGTTATCGTTTTCGTTAGAACCATTTTGGTTCTCTGGGTCTTCAACAATGCCCTCATCGGTTGATGTGACACGTTTCACTTCCTTTCCGTCGCGATCATAACAGGTTATTACAACGTTTGTAGTCTGAAGTTCCTGCTTCAGTTCTGTTGCAGGTGTGAAGACGATGCGTCGTGTGGTGATGAGTGACGACTTAACATCATTAACGTCGGCAACACTCTTTGCACTCAGGCTGAAACGCATGGTGCCCAGTCCTGGCAATGCCACAGAGTGACCCTCTGTTGCCCATGCCTTGATAACCTCACCTGCTGCGTCCCAGCATGCCTGCATAACGCCCTGACTGACACCACTGCGAAGGGCAGCCTCGCGGATAACTTTCTCCTGTGCGAGCGTAGAATAAATTTCGGGAAGCATCACATAGCGGTATGTACCGGCATACTTTCCAACTTTGATTTCGCGCTCTCTTGCTTTTACTTTTAATGACATTTGAACTAAATTTTTACGTTAAACACTATGGTTGACAAACTCTGTTGAATTGGGACTCCCTGTTTACTGGAGTACAGAGTAGGAATTTTTCCCGTGCACTGAAAAAAGTTTTCCACTGCACTGCAGTAAAAAGCCCTTCTTCCAACACTGCAAAGGTACAACATTCTGGAAGTACGCTTTCTGTTTACGTGAGGATGCTTCCGATTATGCAGGATAATGCAGTTTTCTGTCAGATATCTATATCAAACTTCTCACAGATAAACTTCACGATATGAGGAGGGAGAACCTTTGCAGTCGGTGACATACCCATTCCGGTGAGTTCTTTTCTGAAGGGAGCGCACCAGTTCATTAGTGTTCTGACAGATACGCCTGCACAGTCTGCAAGTTGCGATTTTGACATTGACTTCATATCTCTTAAACTCTTAAACTTCTTAAACTCTTAAACAGTAACCCAACAAGATCAATCTTCCGTTCTTTCTGTTCTGCCGTGGCATGACGTTCGAGGAAATCGGAGCAACTGATGTCCATGTAATAGGCATTCTTGGCCTGCTCTGCTATCTCTTGCCATGCAAGGTAACTTGTCATGGTGCTGTCAGTACGGGGAAAGAGGGTTACGGTTTTTCCTTGCAGAGGCTCCAGCTGGTCAATAGTGAAATTGACGGGATAGACAGTGGCAAGCCAATGGCACTCCGGATAGAACTCTGAAAGCAATACGGCACTTTTCTCACTTTCTACGATGGCAATGGGCTTTTCTGTATCCACAGTGAGATGTAGTCCGAACAGGCAGTGCTTTGCATGCCAACAATCCAGCAATTTAGGGTTCCGTCTGCGTAGCATCACCGATACCCACTGATTGTCAATATGGCCGTCATGTACTGCGCCCATCTCGTCAATCATCCAGAATATCGGCAGTCCCTTTCTGCTCCTGCCAAGCATATAGCGCTCACATGCGCTGTGCATCTGTGCAGTCGTCAGTAAACCTGCCTCTATGAACGGACGGAAGAAATCCAGTTCGTTACAGCGGCATTTCTCCACCATCCTCTTGGTAGGTATTATAAAGGCCGCTTCTTCGGCAGCGGCAGAAGGGTCTTTCGGCTGCACGCAAAGTTCGTCGTTGACGACAGAGATATTGAGTCCCAGTTCCTCACCGACGTTCTTGAACGTTGCCTGCATCAAATCACTTAGCTTCATAATCGTTGTACGGTATATTAAAAATTAAATTATATAGCCCCCTATCTATAGGGGGGGCTATATTTAATTTTATTATTTATACCGTTCCCTTTTTTTGTGAATTCAGAGAACCAGTACAATCTACCACCTGACCGTCATTCTCCAACTGGTAGAAAATTTTGTGTTTCATTCGCATACGTCTTGAGAGACATTGGGTTACCTTGAAGGTTTCACTGTCTTCGATAAACTCACACCTATACACCTCAAAGGCTTTGTTAGTCAGTTCCGTTCCGATGCTTCCGCGCATATTATGGTCAGCCTCGCTCTTGTTCTGGTGCAATACATTGACGATGCAGCAGTTATTCTTCTGTGCCAGCATCATCAGCTGCTCCATAATCTGCGTTGCCTGTACGGCATCGTTGATGTCAGTCACGAGGTCCTTTATGCCGTCGATTATAACCAAGTCCGGATGCAGGGCGTTTACAGCCACCTCCATTAGTTCCCTTCGCGTCTCATAACCCAGTCCGCGAAGATTGTAGGAATAGAAACATTCGTCAAAACCACTGACATCCCCTGCCAAAGGAATGATTCTTTTCAGCATAATCTCCTGTGTACTCTGCTGGCTCTGTTCTGTGTCAAGCCACAATACCCGTAGCGGGCCTTCATTGTCGGCTGCTATTCTTTCAAGTGCAAGGACTTTGTTTGTCAGACAACATGCCATAATCATGCTGAGGAAGAGTGTCTTACCACTCTTTGCCTTACCGCATACTGCCACTAACTCTCCACGATAGAAGCATGGCACGTCATACGCTCGGAAGAGCGTTTCCATCGGGGGCAGTACAGTAGTTGGTGTTACACGGTATCTTGCTAACAGTTCAATAGGCGTCAGTTCATCATCAGAGAGCTCCCGCCTCTGTGGCAGAGCCTCCCTTACCTGACTGAATAAATCTATCTTGTTCATTTTTGTCTATAATTCTTAAACTCTTAAACATTTAAACTTCTTGAACTGACTATAAACACTAAACTTTAAACTCTAAACTTTTCATCCCTCTCACCCACCGCAGGAATTCCTTACCTGCCTCATTCCAGTCGCTGATAAACTCCTCATCAGTCTGAAAGTGCGCCTTGCATGCAATAATCTTAAAGAACTTGTCAACGTCTATGTCCCTCGGTTCATCAGGCTTCAACCATCTGCCGTTGATGCCATGTTTTTCGATGAACGTTGTCAGTCCTCTTTGTTTCTTCACCTGTGACAGCAGAAGTTGTACTGCCATCCTTGCCAATCCTGTTTCCAGAACAGGAATCTTCTTTGAAGTAAAACTCATAGTTGTAATTTTGAAATGTGTTTTTAATCCGTGGGTATTATCCCCACCTGAAAATCGTCTCAAAATTACTCCTATTGGCAGAAGCCATGCTGACTGCTATGTCGTCATGGTTGTTAAAAACTTTAACTCAAAATATGCGGTTTTAATATTCTTTCACGTGCATTTTTGTTGCAATTGCATATCACGAAAACACGCTAAAACATATCTTAACGCATTGAGAATCCGCAAGATAATGCATAAAAGTCAATTGCAACATTTTTTTCTTGGATGAAGAAAAAAGGACCTCCAACTCTTGATAAAGTATTAATTTTGCGCCTCGGTTTTCCAAACGACTCGATTTATATCTGCAAATTACTATTAGACCTTATGCTGAAGGTAGTGGTTGTTATACTATTCTATCTGCTGTGTTTATTGATGACAATAGACACTGGGCTTTTTGTATATCCTTCATTATCCAGAATGTTGCTGATGATGGTGGTTGTACTGTCACTTTCTATACTTTCTGTTTCTTTCTTGTTGGTAAAACGAGAAAAGACCATCCTATCTTTTCCTATTGTATTTGTTGCTTGTTGGCTTCTATATACGTTGTCTCATGGCTGCTACATTGGGGAGACCTATCGCACATTATATCTCTCTGTTTGTTTGATTGGCATCACTACTATTGCCAATCTTATTAAAACCGAATTATTGAGTGAGCAGCATCTGTCTAATGGAATAATAGGCATTGCTATAGTCCACATTATGTATATGGCAATACAAAGTATGGGACTGGTGACATTAGGAAATGCGTTCTTTCACATAACAGGCAGTAATGAAAATCCTACTACCACGGCCCTTTTCCTTACAGGGAGTATTTCCTTCATCATTTCTCGTTTACGTACAGAAAAACATCAGGTATATTATATATTCCTGCTAATCCTTCTGTTGTTATGTATATTTTCACTACGTTGCAGAACTGCATATATCGGTGTAATCGTGATTTTTTGCTATTATATTCTTGAAAACCGATATATCAGAATACATGTGTTGCAATTGTTTAGCAAGTACAAATTCCTTTGTGCTGCGAGCATCATAGCCATTATCATGGCAGGAGCCTACAAGATGTACACCATGAAGCAGGATTCTGCCGACGGCCGTGTCCTGATTTGGAAATTGTCTGCAAAGATGATTACAGAAAAACCGTATGGGTACGGATATGGCATGTTTGAGAAATACTACAATCTCAGACAGGCTGATTATTTCTCTGATTTTGGCGGCACACGCCAGGAACGTGATAATGCCACACATGTTTCAATGGCATTCAACGACTATCTTGAACATGGAGTGGAAGGCGGTGTCGGCGGCGCAACGTTCTTAATAGGATTCTATGTTTTGTTTACGTTGCTTTCTGTCCGTCACAGGCTCCGCGACATCACACCTGTACTATTGTCATTCTCTGTTATGTCATTGACTAATTTTGTGATTCAAGGCATACAACCTTGGATGCTTGTATGTATATGTTCAGGAATAATACTGAGTAAAGATATTCGGACGAAATTCAACGTATTTAATCTTAGGTGCTCTGTTCTTTATGTACTCACCATATTTATATTGGCAGCAATGACAGCCAAGGTCTCTTGCCTTATATATTCGCAACATAAACTGTACGAAATCGTTTCGAGAATGCAGGAAAGACATGCTGTCGATGACATCTTATTCGATGAAATCGCAGAAAGCATATCCACCTCAGAGGCTTTTTGTCTTTACAGATCTAAAAACAGCATAAACTGTGGTAATTACGTTGAAGCAGAAAAATATCTGAACAAAGCTTTGGACTACTCATCATCACCAGAGAAGTTTTTTCAAAAGTACCGCTTATGTATGAAAATAAACTCATATCTCGTGGGAATACATGCTTTGTCCTGTATTTCAAACATGAATCCATGCCATTTGCATCCGAAGCTGCTACTGATGAAATATTATGACAGCCACAACGATACAACAAAAGCCGTACTTTATGCCAAAGACATTATATCAACCAAGGTAAAGAATCCTTCAAACAAATCACAATCCATACAATATGAAGCATACCAATATCTCCGCAGTCATTGACTGCACGGTCAGACGCTGTCTGTTCCCGGCATTACTGTTGTCTATATCTTTTTTCTGCCTTGCGCAGCCAAGTTATCGCGACAAGTATTCCGAGGTAATAAAATATTACTCAAAATCGTCATCGGACAGCCTGAAATTAAAGGCTGCCTGTTTTCTCATTGATAACATGGACGGTCATGTGTCACCAGAGGGAGAAGCCATGAATGTGTATGTTAATCGTCTTTCGTTATTAGGTAAGGCAAGAGGTATAAGAGAACTGAGCCAGGAGTGGAACAATGCTGTGAGATATGGGGAAGTCACACTTATTCCAGACAGCAGCATTATAAGCAGCGAGATGCTTATCGACAATATAGAAGAGTCCCTCCATGCATGGAAAAATGCTCCTTGGGCTGACAGTATTTCCTTTTCCCAATTCTGTCATTATATCCTGCCTTACAGATGTAAGAATGAGCATTACAACAGTCGATGGCGACAGTTGTTGCGGGAACAATATAAAGATATGCTTACAGGAGTCACAGACATGAATCAGGCATTTTCAATGGTCAGAGACTCTGTAATGCATCGCATAGAGTTGTCCAATCCGTATTGCCCTTATACCCTTGACCCTTTGACATGCAACACCATTCAGAGGGCAGAATGTGACCAACGATGTGTGGTTTTGGTAAGTGTATTGCGTGCGTTAGGAATACCGGCAGCAATTGACGTAATACCGTTCTGGGCAGACTACAGCAGCAAGGGACATTCATGGGTTGCCTTAGTACATGCAAACGGTGACACCTATACGGTTACTAAAGATAAGGATACTCCCAAAACCCTTAATCCGATTGACGCCTCAGTCTTTCAGACCAGATACAGGATAAATGAGCAGGATCATTGTCCATATGAGATAAAATACGCCAAAACTCCTTCCAAGGTCTATAGGATAGATTATCGGCGACAGAATACATACGCAGAAGAAATGCCGAGTCCTCTGAACACCCCATTTGTTCGAGATGTGTCTGCATGGTATGGTCTTACCAATTCTGTTCGCTTTAAGACAGACACTTCTACCCCAGTCTATTTATGTACTTACGTTTCAAGCATAGATTGGATTCCTGTAGCTGCTGCCAGTCCTCATGACGGATATGTGTGTTTTGAGAATGTAGGTTCGGGGGTGGTTTGTGTTCCGATGTGTATTACAAGCGAAGGGAAAAATGCCCTGCACGAACCGGTACTGGTCAGCAAGGAAGGTGTCATCAAATCTTTTCAGCCGTCAGCCGATGAGTTACAGACTATCAGGATAGACAGGAAATATCCCCTCTGTTCATATATCACAGATACGTGGGGCTACATACGTGGTGGAGTATTCGAGGGGTCCAACGATTCTCTGTTCCAAAAGGTAGATACACTCGCAAGAATCATGACAATGCCATATGGCATGACGGAGATTCCTTGTGAATCCGAGGAAAAATATCGCTTCTTACGCTATCGTGCAACATCAATCAACCGTTCATCATTAGCAGAATTGCAGTTCTATTCGCAGGATTCCGCAGGAAAGGAAGAACTGTTAGACGGCACACCCATTTTTTACGGGGTACAGGAAAATGACGTTCCTATGCTCTTTGACGGTAATCCAGCTACATCATGCAAAGGACTTAAAACCGGCTACCATGTAGGTGTGGATTTGGGAGAGGGCAATGAACGTCGAATAACGAAAGTGTGTTTTTCACCCTCCACAGACCGCAATTTTGTAGAGTCAGGACATTTGTACGAACTCTATTATTTTGATAGAGTGTGGCATCTCATAGGTAGAAAAATTGGAGAACAAGCTTATCTTGAATTCAGTAATGTGCCGAAGGGAGCATTGTTACTGTTAAAGGATAAGACAGCAGGACGCGAAGAACGCATATTTGAATACGTTGAAGGTCGCCAAATATGGCATTGACAATTTTATAAATTTTAATTCTTTTTACAATGAAAAAACTACAAAGATTACTATTGTTTATGGCAGTCGGCATTGTTGTGCCGTTGTCATCGCAGGCACAGACGGTAGTTACCCAAGTGCCGGCATTTCTTACGAAACCCGAGGGGAGAGTTTATCAGGCTCATGCCGATGAAATTCTTCCAAGAGTGAACTACAGACATGACGAACTGATGTTGGAAACGCATGCCCGCTACGTATGTTCGCCAAGCAAAGACGAGAAACTGGGGCAATATCTGTTTCAGCGTGAAATCAGAAAAGCTTGCTATGACTACATCTGGCCAGACTCTGTAAGACTGAGGAGTCTCGCGAAGATGCGTGTAGATACCCAGTATCAGGATTCCATTGACATGCTGCTGATTCCGGAATATTACAACAGGATATCGGGAGACAATATTAGTTATGCCCTCCATGCTAAACGCGCTGTTCGCATGGACAGTACGCAGTATGACTATCTGATGGGCAAAGCCCTCGACATGGCTCACAGGCTGCGCAGGAATCCACGTCTGAACGTTTGGAACGAGGAAATGGAAATACTGACAAAGACCCTTACTAAGGAACAGCTTGACAGGTTCTTCCGCGACAAAAATGCCCGCAGTGTCACCAAAGAGATGCAGGCAGGATGGAAGCGGCTCACCGACGCAGGACTTGCCGAACAACTCGACAGCGTAAACGATATGGCACGTGCCTACTTTTATTTCCACGAAAGACAGAAGATAAAGGATCTGTACAAATACAACGGTACGGCACAGAGAAAGCATCTCGCAGAACTGAACAAAAGCATGCCGACGATGGTAAGGATGCTTGACGGACTTGACAAGAAGGCGAGACTTGAAGAAAATGAAAGGAACAACAAGACTGTAGGAAAGGAGTTCGTATGGTAAAGTATAATTCGATTATAGAGGCGACTGCTACTAATCTCCGTTCAGTTATATGCATATTACTCTTATGTGCTTTCTGTAGTGTGTCAATGGCAGACAATAAGACAGATTCAATAAAGCATGCGGTACGAATCCTGAAGGGAATGGACAAAGACAGAAGCTTGTTATGGGCTGTTTCAATACTGCGCTCTGCAGCAGACAACGACAGTATAGCGTATGCCATGAACTCACTCGGTATGGCATATATGGCAGGTATTGGTGTGGAACAGGATTCCATACAGTGTGTCTATTGGTTGGAGAAGGCGGCTGCCAATGGTTTCAAGGAGGCTTTCCACAATCTTGGCAGGATGTATAAGAACTCCTATTGCGGAGTAAAACAGGACTTCGTAAAGTCCTATCAGTATTTCGAAAAGGGTGCGGAGAAGAATTCCGTATTGTGTATGTACGACATGGGATTCATGCTTTACAAGGGTCTCGGATGCGGTCAGGATTATCAGCACGCTGCAGAGCTCTTTCAGAAGGCATCCAACAGAGATTATTCCCCTGCCCTCTACATGCTTGGGCTGTGCTACAGAAACGGCTATGGCGTAGAGGCTGATACGGCAAGGGCGAACTTCTGCCTGAAGCGTTCTGCAGCCCTCGGCTACAGGTATGCAATAGAGGAACTCTGCCGCCCGCATCCGGAAAACTACATGCACGAAGACTATATTGATAACGCCACATACGGCAATGTACCGGAGAACATGCCCGATATCTCTCCGGAGGTCAACGATACAAGTCTATTGGCAGGGGAGTATCAGGGCTTCGTGGTCATGTATGACTGGAGCGGCAACTACGTCCTCGGTGAGAAGCCTGTCATGATGACAATGGGAAAAGACCGTGACGGCATAAGCGGCATTACAGTCTTCGGCAACGATACCGTTCCATTCAGGGCTACCGTGGGCAAGGAAGGGAAACTGAAATTCTCGGAAGGTGACATCTCGCTCTGCGAGCGTTACTATACTTCAGGAAAGGTAAGATATCGCATGGATTACGCGATGTTCGATATTTGGCAAGACAATATAAAGGGTGAGCTGCGCCTTTATTCGCTATGGCTGAATGAACCTGAAAGACCTATGTATCTTGAACTTCACAGGAAAGGCAGTGACATGCAGCCTGCCAAGGACAGGTATAGCAGGATTACAATATCCCCGAATCCGTTCAGCAGTACGTTTACCGCCAACTTCGAGTTGCCGGCAACAGCAGCAGATGCAAAGGTGAAGATATTCGACAAATACGGTGCCTTGGTATATAGCCGCAGTTTGGGAAACCTTCAGGCAGGAAAACACTCCCTGCCGATATCGCCGGACATCCTGCAGGGTACATACGTACTCAATATCACTGCTGGAAAACAAGTCCTTCGCACAATAATTGTTAAAAATGGAGGTATGTGATGAAAAGGACTTGGCTATTAGCATTTTTATTTTTAACTTTGTGGCAGATGTTACCACACGAAGGTTATAATATGTTGTATGCGCAGGATATGGGTGATGAGTCATACGGAGGTGGATATGAATGCGAAGATGACTTTGGGCATTATTATTCCAGTGTGCCATGTGATGATACTCCATGTTTTGAAAAGTGTACGATATGTGGAGGTCAGTTCATATGCGACGAATTCAAAGGACATTCATGTGAAAATAAAAATAAAAACCATTGCCCTTATTGTGACAAACTCTTTACACAAGAGGAGTTTCTTTACCACAACTGCTCCACTCAGGACATGGGCTGCTTTATTTGCGGAAGACCCTATGAAGACTGTACCTGCGAGGGCCCGATAATATCCCCGACAAATCCATATGTCACGCCCAGTAATCCACATGTCACGCCCGGTGATTCGATTGTTGTAATCTATTATCCGCCCTCGAATGAAACCCACACAGATGGTAGTGGGTCGAATAGTAACAATAACACACAGGAAGATGACACAGAGGAAAACGATAGTGACGTTACTGCAGGGGAAAGATATTGGGAAGACAAGGCTAATTGTATTTCTCCCAATGATTTGAAATCTATGGCGGAAGTTAACATGATAGATTATTTACCTGATAGTTTTGTACCTCAAGGTCCATTTCCTGATTGTGTAGCAAGAGCTTTCGCCACATCCATTTATTTGCTTTCCAAAGGTGATTTAAGTCAATATGATTTAGCATATTCGTTAGCTTTAACAGAGGCCAACATTAAAGGAATAAATTTAGCAGCGGATGGCATTGATCCAAGAAAGTTTGACAAGTTTCTTGGCGAGGCATTCATTATTCAAACCCATTCTCCTGATGAGTACACAAAAGATACGATTTTTAACTATATAAATAATAATCAACCTGTTATTTCTTCAATGGATACCGATTACACTATTCCCCTTAGCCAAAAAGGAGTACATGCCGTAACTATTGTCGCATATGATTTACAGTTCTATTACTGTGCTTATGGTGGAAACGACGTCGTAAAGATTCCGCATAGTGAAATTGGCAAATACCCAATATATGTAACAACAGGATTAAAATAAACAATAAATCATTATGAAAACATTGATTCAATTTACATTTTTTATATGCATTGGCATTCTTAAGTGTAATGCACAATCTCAATATAGTTCAGATCAATTTATAGGCACAACATGGATACCAGTAATACAACCACCTGTATGTATCGATACAATATCATATGTGAGAGCAAAAGAAAAAAGGAAAAGCTATATGCCCCAAATAAACAAATCTGTAGTTCACTATAAAGACTTTTATCTTTCAGATACAATTCCCTCGACTTTTGATTATTCACAGGTTAATAAGACTTCAATCGGGAACTATATGATATTCTATAGTACTTCTCTGGAAGAAATGACATTTCATAAAATTATAACGTTGGATATTGCCAAAGGAACGCTAATATTAGAAAGGTATAATAGTTTAAAAGGCTGTTTTGAGCCTGTTGAGTATAGGTTAGTCAGGTAGGAAAATAGAAACATGCGAAATATGTAAAGTTATATTTTAGCTAACAGGTAATAAATAATTTTCTCTATGTCTACCATGTTCAAGCCTGTCCGTAAGGTTCTGGACATGGTAGCAATGAGGAAAATAGCAAGAAAAAAAAATGAGAAAGATATATAACTACATCCTAACAGCTTGCTTCGCCTTGTCAGCAACCACATGTAATGCACAATCTCAATTTAGTTCAGATCAGTTTATCGGTACGACTTGGGTTCCTGTAATACAACCACCAGTATGTATAGATACAACATCATATACAAAATCAAGAATAATAATGAAAAGCTATTTTCCCAAGCGAAACAGATCGATTGTCAGTTATAACAATTATTATCTTTCAGATACTATCCCCTCGGCTTTTGATCATTCACAAGTTAATAAGACCTCCTTTGGGAACTATATGATATTCTACAATCCTTATATGGAGGTTATGACATTTCATAGAATAATCAAGTTGGATATTGCCGACGGAACACTTATATTAGAAAGGTATAATAGTTTGAGAGGGTGCTTTGAACCTGTCGAGTATAGGTTAGTCAAATCGGAGTAAGAATATGAAAAAACATCTAATATACATTATTTGCATAATAAGCTTGTTAATGCCTGACAATTTATATGGAAATGATATACGCACAGAAACATATAATGGGCGAACAATTACTGAAGTTTTCCATGCTCCAAGTTCGGATATACAATGGTATGAGTATAAAATAGATGGTTATTATCTTAAAGCTGATAGTATAAAACAAAATAAACGTGCATTCAGTGATGTTACAGGTTATCCTGTTTGGAATAATCCAGATCACAAAAATGCATATATTGATTTTAGGGAATATATAAAAAATAGTTTTAAAGATAATAGTAAAATATCATCTACAGAAGATCTTTTGCAGGATTGTTGCTATTTAATTAATGATGATGGGGAAGTTGTATGTTATAAGATCGAGACTTCAAGAAGTCTTTTTGACTTTATGACTCCAGCAAACATTCTGGATATTTTTGACGAGATCAATTCTTTTGCATTCCCTACTCCTGTTGTAAGAATACCAGAAAATGGTGTAGGTTACGAAGATGTTAGAGTCTATTTTTAACGATGATTATTCAACTACCATGCCCAGCCCTTATCACAAGGCTTTGGGCATGGTAGCCTAATTTGAACAAACAAATGAGAAACTGGCAAATGTTACCACACGAGAGTTATAATATGTTTTATGCACAGGATATGGGCGATGAAAACCAATGTTATTAACATAATGCTACTATTGACGTGCATGATATTAGGGTCATGCACGTCAAAGCATGAAGTCAAGACTGACTTTAAACCGTATGCCGACACTTGTGACACTTGCTACAATAAACTGTTACATATAAGATATTACATTCCAACCATTTCGCAAAAAACAGGAAAAGACTCAATCAAAGTATACATAAAACTGAGAGACTCAGTAAAAACATCTGTAAAACAGCACTGGGTAGAAACTGCTCAGACGGCATTGGAACTGGCGAAGAAAGAGGAAAACCTGTCGCAAGCATTTCTGTTTGAGGAGCATCTTTATATCGCCAACAAATATCGTACCTTTGCTGACAGACTAATGTGTGACAGCATAAGACTGCATTATGCCGAGGAGATGCTGACGACCTCGATGCAGATAGAGGACGACGACACTATAGGCATTGCCATAACGCACTATATGGATGCCATGAAACATGTTGGCGGAAATATTGACATGGAGGCAATATTGAAAAAAGTTAGAAACCTGAAAAGTTTTGTCCACAACCCTGACAAATATGCCAAGATACTATGCATCATAGCCAGAAAATACGCTGCTATGGGAGATAACGATAATGCCAAGAAATATCTGTCAAAGGCATTGTACCTAAGCATTAAAGGCAAAGCTGAATCAACTGAAGTAACAGGGAGAAGGGCTGCCCAGCAACTGTTGGACAAGGGGGATATAAAGGAGGCAGTGCAGATGTATTATAGTGTCCTGCTGATGAGAGATTCCGTTGTCAAGGAAAAGGATGAGTCAATGGCTAAGCAGAAGGAGGCAGACGAAGTGTTTTTGCACAATATAGGTTTGTGGATATTTTTGTTGCTAATAATAGTATGCGGCATTACTGCTTTTTATTATTTCCAGAAAAGAAGAAGGGCAGAATCACACTCTTTCAAAAGCGAGATAACAACATTGCAGGAAACGATAGCCAAACATGAGGAAACATTGCAGAAGTTAGAGAAGTCCGAAGTTAAGAACAAGGAAGAGATTTCTGCACAGAAGAAGACAATAGAGAAACTAAAGAATACGATTGTCGAAAGGGTTAGTATCGGTAAAAACATATATGAAGAACTATGCAAAGGAAATTGCCTGCCATACGACATAAAGGGAGCAGAGTCTTATCTTATAGACTACTATGTAATATTCGTTCCTGAGAAATACAAGAAATGGAATCAGGAGTATGAGGGACTTACACCCCACATGTACACATATCTGATTCTCATGGATATGAACTACTCTGACGCGGATATACTGAGAATTCTGAGTATAAGCCCTTCAAGCCTAAGGTCATTACGCTCACGCATAATGGCGAAGAAGAAATGTGAATAAAACTGTGTATGCCCCACTCCAACCAAGAGGGAGGAAAGGAAAACGATAACCTTAACGAATTTCAAGTAAATTTAACAACTAGCGGAGGCTGCATTATTGGTGCGGCCTCCGCTTGTGCGGTAAAAAAGGGACTACTACTGCACATTGAATTTATGGTCAAAAACGAGAAATTAGATAAAAGTTGTTAAATTTCGCAGAGAAAGTAAACGAATATTTTACTATCTAATCCAAAAATAGCATGTTTGATTAAGGGACGTTTCTTTGATCTATTTAGATGTAAGATGTCTGATGGCCTTATTCCGCTGACAGTTGACAGTTTTTAGAAGGTTGATGGCTGAGGGTTGAGGGAAAATTCAGAGGCCGTAATTGAATGCGGTCTCTATCTTTTATGTAAGCACATTGAATTTATGGTCAAAAACGAGAAATTAGATAAAAGTTGTTAAATTTCGCAGAGTTGTCCGAGTTTTTTCCGGTTTTCTATACAATATTTAATAACTTTGCAGCACAAAACATGTCTTATGGAAAAGAATCCGCTATTGCAATTTGGTAATATTCCAATAACAACCGATATACTATATGGTTGTTTTAATAGGTTATCGTCGCCTGACGATAAGATACTGGCATTAGAAAAAAGTGGTGAGCTAATACGGCTGAGACGGGGTTTGTATGTCGTTAATCAGGAATTAAGTGGAAAGCCATACGCAAAAGGATTGTATGCAAACCATATTTACGGCCCTTCATATGTATCACTGCAATGGGCAACTCATTGGTATGGACTGATACCGGAAATGGTGACAACGGTAACGTCTGTGACCACCCAAAGGTCAAGGCATTATGACTCTCCCCTAGGACGTTACGCCTATTACCATATGCAAGAAGGCTATTACAACATTGGTATTAGGATGGTAAAAGACGAAAAGGATGGGGTAACGATGCTAATGGCTACTCCTGAGAAGGCTCTGTGTGATACGATTATGCATGACCGTTATATACCAGGTCAATCCGTCAAAGCGCTTTGGCAGTACTTGGAAGAGGACATTCGATTTGATACTGATGCTCTTCGTGACTTCGACATTAATATCATTGAGCAATGTGCCCAATATCAACGCAAGACAAAAATACTACAAAATCTTATAAAAATTATCAAGAAGTTATGACTCTCTACAATCAAATGGTGGCTGAAATAAGTCAGCAGCGAGGAACTGAGGGGTACAATGTTGAGCAAGAAGTGATGCAACGTATTGCACTTGCCGCATTGTTTCGCGGAGGATTCTTCAAGCATGCAGCATTCTATGGGGGGACATGCTTGCGAATATTTCACGAATTACCACGCTTCTCTGAAGATATGGACTTCACTCTTACAGAGAAGAATCCGGATATTCACCTGGAAAACTACTTCCCTTTCATTATTGAAGAATTTCGTAAAGCCGGACTGGAAGTAATTATCCAGAAAAAGGAAAAGAAAATTTTCGGACGTGTTGAGTCTGCTTTCCTAAAGGAGAATACAGAGGTATATGATATAAAGTTTCAAACAAAGAAAACGATAAAGGTAAAAATAGAGATGGACACAGATCCACCTTTAGGATTTGATACCGAGCAAAAGATTTTAGCACAACCGTTCTCTTTCTACACACGTTGCCTTACTCTACCTTACCTCTATGCCGGAAAGATGCATGCATTGGTCTATCGTGCATGGCAACGTCGTATTAAGGGACGTGACTGGTATGATTTCGAATGGTATGTTCGTCATCGTGTACCTCTCGATTTCAGGCATCTACAGGAGCGAATCCATGAATTCTCGGGTAAAACCGTCAACAAGGAAGAATTCATGGAAATGCTAAGGGAGAAGCTAAGTAGTACGGACATCAACCTCGTTAAGCAAGATGTTGTTTCGTTTGTTGATAACCCTCACGAGCTCGACATCTGGTCGAACGACTATTTCCTGCAACTTGCAGACATGATGGTGTTCAAACAATAATCCCACTGCCTTATCCACAAAACAATTCCGGAAGGATGTTATCATCTTTCCGGAATTGTTTTTCTAAGCGTATTTTACTTCACCTGTGCGCCGGCAGCATCGAACTGGTTGCCGTTAGCATTCCCGATGACGAGCCTGCCGTTATTAACGTTAGGTATGGCATATCACATAGGTTTGGTATATAAAATACTCTGTGCGTGGGATTGTGGGCGGAGGAAAAAGTGCCTACCTTTGCATCCGAAAACTTTAACACGAAAGATATGTATATCATACCAGAGAGTCTGACAGCAGACATTCAGTACAATCAGCGGCTCATAGAGCAATATAAAAAAGGAGAAATCAGTGGTGCACAGTTGAAATCGAACCGTGTGCCGATGGGTATTTATGAGCAGCGTCAGGACGAGCACTATATGTTGCGCATTCGTTGCACAGGCGGTCTCATCACTCCGCGCCAGCTGCGCCGTGTGGCTGAGGTGGGACGGCTGGTGAACTGCTCGCACATACATATCACGACGCGTCAGGAGGTGCAGATACACGACGTGAGCATCGACCAGGCTACCGAGGCGCTACTTGCACTGAAGGAAGCAGGCCTTGCCACACAGGGCGGCGGAGGAAATACCGTGCGCAACATACTGGTAAACGAACTGGGCGGCATCAGCAGCAGAGAGACATTCGACCCCTATCCATATGCCATAGGACTGACAACACGTCTGATTGCCGAGAAGGATTCGTGGTCAATGCCCCGAAAGCTGAAAATAGCCTTCGACATGAATGAGGAGGATGCTAACTTCTCACTGGTGGCAGACCTGGGACTGATTCCGCTGATAAGGGGCGGACAGCGTGGCTTCAAGGTGCTGTTAGGCGGTAGCGTGGCAAGTAATCCGCACAAGGGGTGGCAGGTGTTCGACTTCCTGCCCGAGAAAGACCTGTTCCGTGCGGCAAAGGCTGCAAAGAACTTCTTTAACCTGAACGGCAACAGAAAGAACCGTCATAAGGCTCGCATACGTTATATATTTTACAAGAACGGTGAGGAAGAGACGCGGAGACTCTATAAGGAGGAGTATGACAAACTGGTTGACGATGAGACGCTGGACTTTACGCCGGCCCTGTTACAGCTGAAATATAATAAGCCGTCATTTGCTCCTGTAGTGGACGAGAGTGAGGCATTTGCTACATGGAAGCAGCGCTATGCACAAAAGCAGAGCGTAGGCGAAGGCTTCTACGCCGTTATACCGTTCCTGCATGGTAATACGTCCCCCGATGTCTTTGAAAAGATAGCAGACTTCCTGAAGGAATTTGGCAATGACGTCATCCGCTTCACGCCACGTCAGAATATGCAGCTGCGAAATATTCCAGAGGCGTATCTGCCAAATGTCTATCAGTTCTTCAAGTCATTGGGCCTGTCACTCGATGTGCCTGTCATACTCAATAACCTCACATCATGTACCGGCGCCGACACCTGCCGCTTGGGCATCTGTCTGCCAAAGGGATTGGTAAAGGGTATTCGCAGACAGTTGGAGAAAAGCACACTGGACCTCGACAAAGTGCCTGACCTGAAGATAAATATCAACGGCTGCTCTAACTCATGTGCCCAGAATGCGTGGAGCGACTTGGGCTTCAGCGGACGTATCGGCAGGGTAGGCGACCATCCTTATCCGGCATATACCGTATGGGCTCGCGTAAACGGCAAGACAGAACTGGCAGAGGCCCTTGGCTATCTGGCAGCAAGGGACATACCGCAGTTCGTAGTTGATTATCTGGGCCATTACCTCACGGTGAAAGACCAGTATGACAGTTACGATGCCTTCGTACGCAAGGAGGGCGCCAACGTTATCAAGGAACTGATTGCCCGCTATAAGGATGTGCCTTCGTTTGAGGATGACAAGAACCATTACTTCGACTGGGGTGCCGAAGAAGTATTCTCGTTGACCAGTCACGGCAAGGCCGAATGTTCTGCGGGTCTGTTCGACATCATAGAACTGGATCAGGCCACCATCAAGGAAAAGCAGGCAGCATTGGCACAGCCGGGTGTCGACGAGGAACAACTGCTGCGTGACATAGTATTCTCTGCTTCCCGTATGTTGCTCGTCACCCGTGGTGCCGACCCTCGTACGGACGACGAAGTATATACCAACTTTGAAGAGCTGTTTATCAATGCCGGCATTGTGAATGCTGGTTTCAAGACTATTGTCGAGAAGGCCCGTCATTCTGAATCGTTGTCAAACGACCGAGAGCAGATAGACGCGTTGGCAGCAAGGGTGAATGAGCTGTATGCCTCAATGGATGACTCGCTGCAGTTTAAGGTGCCCCCCTCTAAATCTCCCCAAAGTGGAGACTCCCTACCTCCGGAGAGTAAGGGGGGAGATTCCTCTTCTCTCAAAAAAGACCTTAGAGGTGTGGCGTGTCCGATGAATTTCGTGAAGACGAAGATAGAACTCTCCACTATGCAGAGCGGACAGCTGTTGGAGATACTGCTTGATGATGGGCAGCCAATACAGAACGTGCCAGGCAGCGTGCGTCAGGAAGGGCATGAGGTTCTTTCTACTGAAAAGGTGGACGATTACTGGAAAGTGGTGATAAGGAAGAAGTGAGAGGTAAGAGGTAAGAGTTTATTGAAAAGTGGATTTTCTTCCTATTAACATACGCATTAGTGATGCTCGCATACTGATAGTCGGCGGCGGCAAGGTGGCTACTCATAAGGCGACAATACTGAGTCGCTTTACCGAGCGTGCCACAGTCATTGCCCCCGAGGTGAGCGATGGCATCAAGGCGCTGCCATTCAGCTGGGAAGAACGTGACTTTGCAGAAAGCGACTTGGACGGTGTGACCCTACTCTTTGTTTGCACCGACAACCACGAGTTGAACCACCACATCCATTTTTTGGCCCGGCAACGCGGCATCCTGACAAGCGTCTGTGATTCGCCTGCCGAATGTGACTTTACCTCGCCAGCCATTTATCGCAATGGCGATTTGACAATCAGCGTCGCCTCAGACAGTAAGGATGTCAAGCGAAGCATCAGGGTGAGAGACAGAATAAAAGAAAGTATAGAGCATGATAGCATACAAATCAGTTAACCAACAAAATACATCGTTAGAAGAGCGCGAAGCATACTTTCGCGGGTTGTGCCGTCCAGAAGGGTCGGTACTGCTGCAGACATGCAATCGTGTGGAGCTATACTATGGCGACGGCGATGTTCCTAACGATGTGGCCCGACATCTGTTTCGCGTAACGTCGGGACTCGAATCGGCCCTGATAGGCGAAAAGGCGGTTCAGGGACAGGTGAAGGAATGCTATCAGCAGGCTATGAGCCTGTATCGACTCAGTGCTGAGATGAATAAACTCTTTGCCTGCGCTTTGCAAGTAGGAAAACGTGTCCGTACTGAGACAGAGATATCACGCGGCGCTGTGAGCCATTCGCTGGCTGCTATAGAGATAATGCAGCAGGAGCATATCGATCTGAGTAAGAGCCGCATTACCATCATCGGTGTCAACAAACTGACGTCCGACATCCTGAAATTCCTGAAGAACAAAGGGGCGCGGCTTGTATTTCTTGCCAACCGCAGTCAGATAAAGGCACACGCGCTGGCAGATCCATTGGGTATAGAGGTGTATCAGTTGCACGACAAACAGCGTTTCCTCGCAGACACAGATATCCTCATCAGTGCCACCTCCGCACCACATGCTTTGATACAAGCAGACGATTTGCCTGTAAACAAGTCACTGCTTGCCATCGATTTGGCCTTTCCCCGTGACATCGCTCAGGGTGTCGGCAGACTACCCAATGTCACCCTTTATAACATACGTGATGTGGAGCAGCGTGTTCGCAAAAACATTTCTGTACGCCAGAGTGAGATAGCGCATGCCGAGGCTATCATAGAAGAAGAAATCACAGAACTGCAGGATATCCTTCGCAGAAGAAAACTTCGTACGAAGGAAGAAGGAAGATGGAAGAAGGATGAAGGACAAAAAATGAAAGACGTAATATGAGCATACGGATTATAGCACGACAGAGCCCCCTCTCGCAATTACAAGTCAGAGAGGCAATGGAGAAGTTTCCGGAGATAGACTATCGTCTGGAGACACTGTCGTCGTATGGTGACCGGCACCAGCACATTTCGCTGCTTGACGGCGAGGCACCTGCCGATATGTTCACGCGGGAACTTGACGAAGCCCTAATCAGCAAGCGTGCCGACATTGCCATACACTCCGCCAAAGACCTGCCTTATCCGTTGGATGAAAGGTTGGAGGTGATAGCGTTGTTCCCTCCGTTCGACCAGAGCGATTCACTCGTAAGCCGCGACCACCTGACATTAGAACAGTTGCCGGCAGGCAGTACCGTTGGTACCAGTTCTGCAATGCGCCGCAAGGAATTGCTGGCCCTGCGTCCCGATTTGAAGGTCGTAGGCATCCGAGGCTGCATAGAAGAACGCGTCAGTCAGGTACGCGATGGTAAGATTGACGCTGCCATCGTTGCCACCTGTGCCCTGAAGAGATTAGGAATGGAGAATGACATCAGCGTGGTGCTGCCCTTCGAGACACATCCGCTGCAAGGGTATCTGGCTATCACTGCTTTGCGGGGTAGGGAAGAACTGAAGACAGTCTTCAAGCGCGAGGATGTTTTGCATCGTCAGGGAAAGGTGACACTTGTGGGCTTCGGTCCCGGAGACCCTGAACTGTTGACTGTCAAGGCTGTCAAGGCACTGCAAGATGCCGACATCATCTTCTACGACGACCTGATAGGAAAAGACTTTCTCGATACGTTGAGTGCAGAGAAATACTATGTCGGAAAGCGTAGCGGTTGCCACCATGCAGAACAAGACGACATAAATCGCTTGCTGCTCAAGGCTGCCAGGGAAGGCAAGGAAGTCGTTCGCCTGAAAGGAGGCGACCCTATGGTGTTCGGACATGCAGGAGAAGAGATAGAATACCTGCAGAGTAACCTTGTAGAGGTATCCATTATTCCCGGCATTACGACAGCATCGGCATTAGCTGCTACCACAGGAGTCAGCCTGACACAAAGAGGCATCAGTTCCAGTGTGGCATTCGTGAATGGACATTCCGCACAGCCCATTGTCCCCAATACCGAGACGATTGTCTATTACATGGGTGGCGCACGGCTGGCACAGATAGGTGAGGCACTACAGGCAGAAGGGTGGGCAGACACTACACCGGTATTGCTGGTACATAATGTATCACTTCCCGACGAAGAAACCTTTGAGACAACAGTCGAAGGTCTGAGGTCTGAGGTCAAAGGTCAAAGGTTAAAGGTCAAACTTCCTGTCATCGCATTGGTTGGCGACGTAGCGCGACTCCGCCATCAGGGTGCCTCAAATATCCGCAGGACACTCTATACAGGTTTGGTGTGTCCCAATCCCGACTACATCCATACGCCATTGATAGATATAAAGCCCATCGACTATGCAGTGCCACCTCGCGAGAGTTATGACTACCTGCTATTCACCAGCCGCTATGCCGTGAAACATTGGAAGGGCGGCTTCGCGGGACGAATTGTTTCGATAGGCCCATCTACGACACAAGCCCTGAAGACCGCAGGAGCAGAGAATGTGGAGCAGACGGAGATAGACGACAGCTACGGAGTCATTGACTATTTCAGCCGCCAGCCTCGCGGACGGGTACTCATACCACGCTCTGATCTTGCTCTCGATATTATTCCGGAGGGTATCAAAGCATTAGGTTTTGATGTCAAGATACTCACGGTATATCATAATGTGTACCCCCGTTATGTCCGACACATCAATCTGTCAAACATCCAGCGCGTGGTGTTTACATCACCATCTACCATCGACAATTTCATTACAACATACGGTGACCTGCCATCACATATCGAATACGTGACACGCGGCAGGATTACCGCCCAACATTTAAAAAGCCGACAAAATGAAAAGATTCAGAACATTCAGGACAGACCAGACCACACGGGATAAGTATGCCGATGTGGCCCTCAGCGTCCAAGACTTCATCTACCCGTATTTCGTGGTGGAAGGAGAGGGTATTGTGGAACCTGTTCCCACAATGCCGGGTATTAACCGCTATAGCATTGATACCCTCGTAGAAGATACACTTGAGGTAAAAAGATTAGGCATTGACAAGGTGCTGCTCTTTGGCGTTGTCAGTGACGACGTGAAGGACGAGCGCGGTACTGCCGCCTATGCCGACGACAGCCTGATAGTACGTGCCGTGAGGGCAATAAAACAAGCCTCGCCGCAGACTGTCGTTTTCACTGATGTATGCCTTTGCGGATATACCAGTCACGGTCATTGCGGACTGCTGCATCATCACGATGTGGATAACGATACCACCCTGCCCCTGCTGGCGGAGATGGCATATCAGCATGCAAAGGCCGGTGCCGACTTCGTAGCCCCTTCTGCCATGATGGATGGTCAGGTGGAAGCCATCAAGCATCGGCTGCATGAGGCAGGACTTGACGGCAAGACAAA
Organism: uncultured Prevotellaceae bacterium; assembly: GCA_946405805.1. Taxonomy (GTDB): domain Bacteria; phylum Bacteroidota; class Bacteroidia; order Bacteroidales; family Bacteroidaceae; genus Prevotella. The sequence goes on from CAMJIL010000017.1 coordinate 22,279, forward strand.
GGTGCTGGCATACTCTGCCAAATACGCCTCCGCATTCTATGGCCCGTTCCGCGATGCCGCCGACTCTGCTCCGTCATTCGGCGACAGGAAGACCTATCAGATGGACTATCGCACACATGATCAGGGCCTTGAGGAAATCGGTGCGGATATAGAAGAAGGTGCCGACTGGACGATGGTGAAGCCGGCAATACCTTATCTCGACATCATGGCCCGTGCGGCAGAGAAGTTTCCGCAAGTGCCGATGGTGGCATATCAGGTCAGTGGCGAGTATGCCATGCTAAAAGCCGCTGCCCTGCAAGGATTTCTTGACGAACAGCGTGTGGTATTCGAAAGCCTCATTGCCATCAAACGTGCCGGTGCACAGTATATCATAACGTATTACGCAAAAGAATATCAGCAGCGATGGGCATAAACAACAGACCTTTATCACAACAGGCCTTTGAGCGGGCACGGGGCGTTATCCCCGGCGGTGTCAACAGTCCGGTACGTGCCCTGCGCAGCGTCGGTACTACACCCCTCTTCATCAAGCAGGCCAACCGTGCATACATAGAAGACATCGACGGCAATACGTTGATAGACTTCTGCATGTCGTGGGGCGTTTTTATTCTGGGCCACAACAATCCTGCCGTCAGTCGCCGTGCCATCGAAGCTATAGGACGCGGCAGCAGCTACGGCATACCCAGCGAAGCCGAGACGGTATTGGCAGAACGTGTCCGCGAAGCCTTTCCGTCGATGGAACGGCTACGCTTTGTCAACAGCGGCACAGAGGCCACTATGTCTGCCATCCGTGTGGCACGAGGATATACGGGGCGTGACACCCTTGTGAAGTTTGAAGGAAACTACCACGGTCATGCCGACCACCTGTTAGTGAGTGCCGGTTCTGCGGTAGCCAATATCAGCACCGCCTCCAGTGCCGGTGTGCCAGATGATTTCACGAAACATACCGTATGCCTGCCCTACAATAATGTGGAGGCGTTGGAACAATACTTCCGCAATCATGGCGACACAACAGCCGCCGTCATCCTGGAACCCGTTGCCTGCAACATGGGTGTTGTAGTGCCGACGATAGATTTCCTGAAAGCAACACGCCGCCTGACGGCACAATACGGCGCCATACTCATCTTCGACGAGGTAATAACAGGATTCCGTCTGGCCTTCGGAGGCGCACAGCAACGCTTCGGCATCAAGCCCGATATGACTACGGTGGGCAAGATTGTCGGTGGCGGCTTCCCCGCAGCAGCCTTCGGCGGACGGGCCGATATCATGGCGATGTTAGCCCCCGACGGACCGGTATATCAGGCCGGCACGTTGAGTGGAAATCCTGTGGCGATGGCTGCCGGTATAGAGACGCTGCATCAACTCACCTTTCCCCGTTTCTACGAAAAACTGGAAGAGCGCAGCAACCGTTTTATTACAGAACTGCAAGACATCATCCGCGGCAAGGATATCCAGCTGAACCATTGCGGCTCAATGTTCACCCTGTTCTTCAACGAACACCCCGTCCGCAATTTCGCCGACGCCCGCCGCAGCAGCCAAGAACGCTTCGCACGCTATTTTCAGAAAATGCTGGAGCGCGGCATATACGTATCACCATCGCAGTTCGAAGGCAATTTCATCTCAGAGTGTCACAACGACGATATATTGAAATATGTACTGAAATCAATAAAAGAAAGCATAGTATGAGTATGATTACACATTTGAAAGAACTCGAGGCGGAGAGCATCTACGTACTCCGCGAGGTTGCAGCGCAGTTTGAGCGCCCCGTAATCCTCTTTTCAGGTGGCAAGGACTCAATAGTCATCGTCCACCTTGCCTACAAGGCATTCTATCCTGCAAAGATTCCATTCCCCCTGTTGCACATCGACACAGGACATAACTTTCAGGAAACCATCGACTACCGCGATGCACTCGTCAGCAAACTCGGTGCAGAACTGATTGTCGGTTCCGTGCAGGAGAGTATTGACACAGGGCGTGTAAAGGAAGAAACTGGCTACTACGCTTCACGTAACAAATTGCAGACCACCACGCTGCTCGATACCATCGAGAAATATCATTTCGATGCCGCCATTGGTGGCGCACGTCGTGACGAAGAGAAAGCCCGCGCAAAGGAGCGCTTTTTCAGCCATCGTGATGAGTTTGGCCAGTGGAACCCAAAGAATCAACGTCCTGAGTTGTGGAATATCTTCAATGGACGCAAAGCAATGGGTGAGCATTTCCGTGTGTTCCCTATCTCCAACTGGACGGAGATGGATGTGTGGCAGTATATTCTGCAGGAACAGATAGAGATGCCAAGTCTTTACTACACCCACGAACGAAAGGTGTTTGAACGTGATGGCCAGTGGTTGGCTGCTGAACCATGTATCAAACTCAAACCAACAGAACAGGTTGTGACAAAACATGTGCGCTGTCGTACCATCGGGGATATCACCTGTACTGGTCTGACGCTTTCGGAAGCTCACTCACTGGAAGATATTATTGAGGAAATTGCTGCCACCCGTGTAACTGAACGAGGCGGACGAGCAGATGATAAACGCAGCGAAACCAGCATGGAAGACCGCAAGAAGGCTGGATACTTTTGATAGTTGAATATTTCACATTTTACGTTTCACATTTCACATTGAAATTATGGCAACAGAAAGAGGTTATTTAGATATGCAATTGCTACGCTTCTCAACAGCGGGAAGTGTAGATGATGGCAAATCGACACTAATAGGTCGATTACTATACGATTCAAAGTCTATCTTTGAAGACCAGTTGGAGGCGGTTGAGGCTGCTTCAAAATCACGCGGTAACGAGGAAGTGAACCTGGCCCTATTGACTGACGGCCTGCGGGCAGAACGTGAGCAGGGTATAACCATTGATGTGGCTTATCGCTACTTCGCTACACCAAAACGGAAGTTCATCATTGCTGATACTCCAGGACATATACAATATACGCGAAACATGGTAACGGGTGCTTCGACAGCCGACCTTAGTATTATTCTCGTCGATGCCCGTCATGGAGTGTTGGAACAGACGGTGCGCCATTCATACATCTCATCGCTGCTCGGTATCCCTAACATCGTAGTAGCAGTTAATAAGATGGATCTTGTTGACTTTTCCGAGGAGGTGTTTAATAAGATTGTGGCTGACTATAAGCAGATGGCGAAGACACTGCATATTCAGAATGTCACCTTTATTCCTATCTCAGCAAAGGAAGGTGACAATGTGGTGAATCGTTCTGAGCATACACCATGGTACACAGGTGCTCCCTTGCTGGAGTTCTTGGAAACAGTACCTGTCAGGAAGTCTGCATCGAATGTAGAGACCGATGTGCAGCGTGCTTTCCGATTCCCGGTACAGTACGTAATACGTCCTATCAGCAGTCGTTTTCCTGATTTCCGAGGCTATGCCGGTCGTGTAGCAAGCGGTGTCATACGTGTCGGTGACCGCGTAAAGGTTCTGCCAAGCGGCTTGGAGTCTGTTGTAACACACATCACGCAGGCTACCGATGAACTCACAGAGGCAACACCGCCGCAGAGCATTACCCTGCAGTTGGCGGATGACATTGATATTTCGCGTGGCAACCTCCTTGTGAAGTCAGACGAGCCACAGCCACATTTGGAGCAGGATGTTCGTCTGGATGTATGCTGGTTTAATGAGCAGCCATTGCAACCACGTTCAAGGTATATCGTGCGTCAGACAACCAGTGAGACAATTGCTATTGTTCGCACTATCAACTATCGCCGTAACATCAATACCTTGGAGAAGGAACCGGGTGTGGCACAACTGCGGATGAATGATATCGCAGAGATAAGCATCCATACGGCACAGTACCTCACCTTTGATGACTATCGCCAGAACCGCATTACGGGTAGTGTCATCTTTATTGACCCTGACACCAACGAAACAGTCGGTGCCGGTATGATTAAAACAGAAGCAATATGGAAAGAACACAACTCATACGTGATTTAAATGAACGTTTTCGCGATGCGTCCGCCCAAGAGGTCGTCGGCTATTTCCTCAAGGCATACCAAGGGCGCATCGCTCTTTCTTCCTCTCTATCTATTGAGGACCAGACACTGACGGATATCATTGTCGCCCAAGACAAGAATACCCGTATATTCACTCTTGACACGGGGCGCCTCTTCCCTGAGACATATCAACTCATAGAAAAGACGAACATGACATACGGCATAAAGATTGAGGTGTTTTTCCCCGACTACCATGAAGTGCAGCGTATGGTGCGTGAAGAGGGCATTAACCTTTTCTATAATAGTGTTGAGAGCCGCCATCGTTGCTGCCAGATTCGTAAACTCGAACCCCTCAAGCGTGCCTTTCAGGGACTTGATGTATGGATATGTGGCTTGCGTCGTGAACAAAGCATTACCCGTCAGGATATGCAGGTTGTAGAGTGGGACGAGATACACCAGCTCATCAAGGTCAATCCCCTTATCTCGTGGACAGAACAACAGGTGTGGGATTATATCAAGAAAAACAGTGTTCCTTATAATAAGCTGCATGACCGCGGATACCCAAGCATAGGTTGTGAGCCCTGTACCCGAGCTGTTCAGCCAGGTGAGGATGTGCGCTCCGGTCGCTGGTGGTGGGAGTCGCCTGACCATCGCGAATGTGGCTTGCATCAGCGGCACTGACCAAGAAAAAATGGGACATATACCAAAGTTTTGCCACATGGCATCACATAAATTAGGCATTTAATTTACCACGCGGGCGGTATTGCCCGCGTGTTTTTTTCGCCGTACCTTTGCACTCGGAAATCAGAACAAAGATTTTTCTTTAACACACAACAACATAAACACAAATTTAATTAGGTATGAAAAGATCAAGAAAACTAAGGATGACGCTTGCGGGCGTGTTGGCTGTGGCATCTGTTTTGCCAGTGGCAGCCCAGGACTTGAAGGCCCCAAAGATTTCGGGCTTGGTGAATGTTCGCTATTCATGGAGTGACAAAGAAGGTGAAACGCATGGTTTTGATGTAAGGCGTGTTCGTCTGGCTGCTGATGGCGAATTAGGTAACAGACTGGATTATAAGTTCCAGGCTGAGTATGAGACAACGGTAAAGGTGATAGATGCTTACCTGAGGGTGAAGCTTTTGCCGGAGGTTAATGTGCAGATAGGTGAATACAAAGTGCCATACTCTCAGGAGACGCTCTACGGTCCTGCTACATGGCTGACTATCGAGAACCCTGCAGCAGTTGCCAAGTTGAATGGCTATAACGACTTGAGCGGTTTGAAAGCCAATGGCCGTGATGTCGGCGTCACGTTATATGGTGACTTGCTGAACAAACTGTTTAGTTATCGTGTCGGCGTGTTTAACGGTAACGGCATCAACATCAAGGATAATAATAATAAAAAGGATTTTGCCGGTCTGGTATGGTTCAGGCCTTTTGTGAAGGAACTGGCTTTTAGCTTTGGACATTATCAGGGCGTATATGGCGAAAAGGGTGATGAGCATGTGCGCATCCGTACCTCTGCCGGTGTGGAGTATAAAACCGACAAGCTGACCTTGCGCAGTGAGTATCTGAACGGTAATACTGCAGGCAAGAAGAGCGATGGTGTCTATGCTACGGCAGGCTACTGGGTGTCGAAGGTCGTACAGCCTATAGCAAGTATTGACTATTTCAAGGCTGACCGCGACGGTGACGAACGTCAGTGGAACTACCAGGTGGGTGCAAACATCTTGCCTCTGAAGAAACTGCGCATCCAGGCTGCTTATACATATAGTAATAATAAGGTGGCAAAGAATACCAACCAGTTTGAGACACAGGTTATATGGCAATTCTAATTTAATTCATAATTCATAATCCATTATTCAACATCAAATAAAACAATGAACAAGAAGAATTATTTATTTGCGATATTAGGTGCAGCAGTGCTGACCTTGTCGCTGACCGCTTGCGGTGGTAAGAAAGAATCAAAGGCTGGCTCTGATGAAGAGCTGAGTGGTGAAATCTCTTTGTCTGGTGCTTTTGCGCTCTATCCTTTGGCAGTGCAATGGGCCAGTGAGTTCCAGAAACTTCATCCTGGTGTGAAGATTGACGTCTCAGCAGGCGGTGCCGGTAAGGGTGTTACCGATGCTATCGCTGGGGTAGTGGACTTCGGCATGGTGAGCCGTGAACTCAGTCCTGCAGAGACAGAACGTGGTGCAGTAGGTTTTGCTGTGGCAAAGGATGCCGTAGTGCCAACCATCAATGCCAAGAACCCTGTGCTTGCTGATTTGAAGAAGCACGGTGTGAAGCGCGATGACTTCATTTCGCTGTGGATTAAGGGCGAGAAAAAGACATGGGGTCAGGTTGTCGGTACCGGTGACAAGAATCCTGTAGTGGTTTATACCCGCAGTGATGCCTGCGGTGCTGCTGAGACATGGGCGCTGTATCTCGGTAAAAAGCAGGAAGACCTTCAGGGAACTGCTGTATTTGGTGATCCGGGCCTGGCTGCTGCTATTCAGAAGGATGTAAATGGTCTTGGCTTGAACAACATCGGATATGCCTACGACACAAAGACAGGCAAACCAAATCCTGGTATTACCATTGCTCCAATCGATTTGAACGAGAATGGTCAGATAGATCCAGACGAGGACTTCTATGACACCAAGGAGAACGTTGTAAAGGCTATTGCTGATGGCCGCTATCCATCACCTCCTGCTCGCGACCTGTACTTTGTTTCAAAGGGCGTACCTACCAATCCTGTCGTAGTGGCATTCCTGGAGTATATCCTGACTGACGGACAGAAGGAAAACGGTCCTCAGGGATATATCGGCATACCACAGGAGAAACTGGATGCCGGCCTGAAGAAGTTGGGCGTGAAGAAATAAACTGTTATGTCAAAGGATAAAAGACTACTAAAAGATCATATTGCAGAGCAGCTGATGGCCATATTGACCGTCAGCAGCCTGCTTTTAGTTGTCGCCATGGCGGTGGGGCTGTACCTGAAGTCAGTGCCCATCTTGCAGGAGCATTCTCTTTGGGACCTGTTGACGGAAGGTGAGTGGCGCCCGATGAGCAATAAGTTCGGGTTCTTTCCCTTTCTGATTGGTACGCTAGACGTGTCGCTACTGGCGCTTAGCATTGCCATTCCCATTTCGCTGCTGATGGCAATTTATCTTACGGAGTATGCTCATACGTCGGTGAAGCGATATGTCTTTCCGCTGCTCGACATTCTGGCAGGTCTTCCGTCGGTTATCTATGGTGTATGGGGCATGCTGGTCATCGTGCCGTGGGTGGCAGATGTGGTTGCACCATCGTTGCATCGTGATTCGAGCGGATATACCGTGCTGGCGACGGGCATTGTGCTCGGCGTGACAGTGATACCGCTGCTGGTAAGTTTGTTTATCGAAATCTTCAGCAATGTTAGCATCGACTACCGCGAGGCGGCATGGTCGTTAGGTGCTACGCGTTGGCAGACGACGAAGGATGTAATTCTGCGAAAAACGGCACCGGGTGTCATTGCGGCTATCGTATTGGCTGCCAGTCGTACCTTGGGAGAGACGATTGCCGTCATCATGGTCTGCGGCAACCTTGCCATCGTACCCACTTCGCTGCTCAATGCCTGCTATCCCATTCCGGCACTGATAGCAAACAACTACGGAGAGATGCTGTCGCTGCCGCTTTATGAGAGTGCATTGATGTTTGCAGCATTCATATTGTTCTTCGTAGTGCTGGTGTTTAACCTGTTCTCACGACTCGTGTTACGTAAAATGCAGAGATAATGAAAAGAGCTATTGTCATAGAAAAGATTTGGAAGGTCTTGATGTATGCTTCCATTGCCCTGGTGCTGTTCTTTGTGGTCAGCGTCATCTGGTCGGTCTTTAAGCGAGGACTGCCTGTATTGTCGTGGGAGATGGTGTCGTCGCTGCCGGGTGGTGGCTTCTATATCGGAAAGGAGGGCGGTTTCCTTAATGCTATCGTCGGTTCGATATATATAGTAGGTGGTGCTACGGTGCTAGGTCTTTTGGTTTCTATACCAGTGGTGTTCTACCTGAATGTATATCTCAAGCCCCACTCAAAGTTCGGTGCCGTTGCCCGTCTGGCGTATGACGTGCTGTTCGGTATTCCAAGCATCGTATATGGTGCCTTCGGTTTTACCATCATGATATTCTTCGGTCTTCGCACGTCGCTGTTGGGTGGCATCATCGTGGTGACACTGCTTATCATCCCCATCTTCATACGTTCGATGGACGAGGTGGCAAAGACGATACCGCAGGATTTGCTGGAGGCAGGATACAGCCTCGGTTCTACCAGACTTGAGACCATCAGCGTTGTAATCCGTCAGATAGCCCCTGCCATTGCTACGGCAACATTGCTGAGCATCGGTCGTGCCATTGGTGATGCTGCGGGTGTCATGTTCACGGCGGGTTTCAGTGACAGCATTCCGACGAGTCTCACTCAGCAGACGGCATCGCTGCCGTTGAGTGTATTCTTCCAGCTCAGTGCTCCGCAGTTGGAGGTGCAGGACCGTGCATACGCTGCGGCGGTGGTGCTGACGGCCATAGTGCTGACCCTATCGTTGAGCGGACGCTTTATAATGAACCGCTTTTCGCGAAACAAGATTTGATACCAAACGTTTGGTATGCACTTTACTATTCAAATGGTATTGCACAGACGGCAGAATCGCCGTACCTTTGCGGCCGTAAATAAAAAGAATGAGGAATGAGGAATGAATTCCTAACTCCTAATTCCTAACTCAAAAATCAAAAATATTCACATCCCTATGAGTTTATCAATCAGTCTCCCCAATGTGTTTGGTGCCTATATCAGCCGTCGTATTCCCTGGACGATGCAGGTGCCGTTCATCGTTGACCGTAAGTTCTCGCGTCTGGAGGATACACGTCTGGCAACGCACAATCTGAATATCCGCATCGGAAAGTCTCACATTTTGAAGGATGTAAATGTAGAGATTCCTCAGAATAAGATTACGTGTATCATCGGTCCGTCCGGTTGTGGCAAGACCACTCTCCTGCGTACCTTCAACCGTCTTGTTGACTCTATAGAGGGTGTGAAGATCGATGGTGAGGTGAACCTTGGCAAGCAGGATGTCATTGCTGCCGGTCCCAGTCAGATGACGGAGTTGCGTCGTAACATCGGCCTTGTGCCCCAGCGTCCTTGTCCGCTGCCAATGAGCATCTATGACAACATTGCATACGGCTGCCGCATTCATGGTGTGCGTGGCAAGCGCAAACTCGACCTTGTGGTAAAGCATTATCTGGAGGCCGTCGGTCTGTGGAATGAGGTGAAGGACCGTCTGCATACCCCCGCCGTAAAGCTTTCCGGCGGACAGCAGCAGCGTCTCTGTCTGGCGCGTTCGCTGGCAGTGGAGCCCAGTTATCTGTTGGCTGACGAGAGCACCAGCGCGCTGGACCCTATCTCGAGCAAGACTATCGAGGACCTCTTCGTGAAGTTGAAGCAGGACTACTCTATAGTGATGGTAACGCACACCCTTCGTCAGGCAAAACGTATTGCCGACCACGTCATCTTTATGTATCTTGGCGAGGTCATCGAACAGGGCGATGCAAAAGAGGTGTTTGGCAATCCGAAACATGAGCTGACAAAAAATTATCTCAGTGGCGGCATCAGTTAACCATTGTTTTTAGTATATATATAGTTATGAGCTACAATGATTCTTTCGAATATTCTCCTTTCAATGAGGAAGATCAGAGTTGGCAAAGTGCTCTTGTCTATACGGCAGGAGCTTTATTTTTGCTCCTGATAGGCTTCATCGGCAACGGAGTGGTGTGAAATGTAAAATGTGAAACGTGAAACGTGAAGTAATCGGCTTTGCGTTTCGCTTGTCGAAGAATATTATTCTGTCAAGGGGTGTTTTGACCCTGATGAATGGAATGATTTTCTTTTTCGTTTATGATACTAGTGATAAATTCTAAATTTTGCAAGATATTTGGAGAATTGCGCTAAAAGCCATACTTTTGCATCCAGAAAACAAGAATGTCTGTAAATGAAAGAATTTATCATAGCCGACAACCAGGAACTGACACGTTATGCTCTGGAGCACCTCATCGGTGAGGGCAAGGACAGTGCCGTATATGTTGCCTCCAATCGGGCGGGGGTGGTGAAACTGCTCACCCTCCATCCTGGAGCAGTAGTAATATTAGACTATACGCTGTTTGATTTTCAGGACGAAGACCAGCTTCTCATTGTCGCCGAACGTTTCAGTTTGTCAGAGTGGATACTCTTCAGCGACGAACTCTCACCCCAGTTTGTGCGCCGTGTCGTATATTCCTCCCACCAGTTCAGCGTGGTGCTCAAGGACAGTTCTGTCAGCGAGTTGCGTCAGGCTATCATAATGGTTAGCCAGCACAACCGCTACCTCAGTCAGCGGGCTATGGAGACCATCATTGCCCAGCAGCAGGAGGAGAAACAGATGTCAAACTATGTCCTTACGCAGACCGAGACGGAGATAGTGCGGGCTATTGCGCAGGGAAAGACCACGAAGGAGATTGCCGCCGAGCGATACCTCAGCGTCCACACCGTCACCACCCACCGTAAGAATATCTTTCGCAAGTTGGGCATCAACACCGCCCACGAAGCCACCAAGTACGCCCTTCGAGCCGGTCTTGTGGATTCGTCAGAGTTCTACATATGAAATGAAAAATAAATTGATGTTTCTTGGAATATCAATTTTTTTTTCGTACCTTCGCACTCGCTATGAAGATATATACAAAGACTGGTGATAAGGGTATGACATCGTTGGCAGACGGCCAGCGGGTCGAGAAAAAGTGTGAACGCTTGGAGGCGTATGGTACTGTTGATGAGCTGAATTCTCAGTTGGGCCTGCTGATGACTTATTGTGGTGAGCAGGACAATAAGTTTCTGACGGAGGTGCAGCGCAATCTCTTCATTGTCGGTGGTTGTCTGGCAGGAGCGGAGATTGACAAACCGCTTTCAACGGAAAGTATGGAGGCAGAGATAGACCGTCTCACGGCCATAGTGGAAGAGGCGCAGGAAGATAAACGCTTCCATTTCATACTGCCTGGCGGAAGCAGGGCAGCTGCCGTTGCACACGTCTGCCGCACCGTTTGCCGTAGGGCAGAACGGGCGATGCTAAAAGCTAAAAGTGAAAAGTTAAAAGTGAAAAGTGAGGATGGTGACCTTGACGGAATGGTGAGGTATGTCAACAGACTGAGCGACTATCTCTTCATCCTCGCCAGAAAACTGAATGTTGACAACAACACTAAAGACGTAATCCTTTAACTATCTCCTCCACTTGCTGGGTGCGGGTCATAGTGTAGAAGTGTAATATGGCGAAGCCTTCCTTCAAGAGGGTTTCGCCTTGCTTTATGCCCCATTCAATGCCCACCTTCTTTACCTCATCGTTGTTTTGGCACGCCATAACCTTTTCTACCAATTCCTGTGGCAAATCGACAGCAAAGGTCTGTGGCAGAATAGTCAACTGTGTCTTTGTAGCAAAAGGCTTCAACCCCGGAAGGATAGGGACATTGATACCTGCCGCTCTGCATCTGTCGCGGAAACGCAACAGGGTGTCGGTGTCATAGCATATCTGGGTGGCGATATACTCTGCTCCGGCATCAATCTTCTGTTTCAGGTAGTCGAGGTCGGTCTGTGCATTGGGCGACTCCACGTGTTTCTCGGGATAGCCGGCCACACCGATGCAGAACTCGGAGCGGTGGTTCGTATTGGGTTCGGCATCAATGAAGATGCCTCGGTTCATATCGCTTATCTGCTTCACCAGTGCATCGGCATGCGCATGTCCGCCTGGGACAGGGACGAAGCGGTTTGTGCCTGGCATAGCATCACCGCGCAGAGCCAGGACATTCTTGATGCTGAGAAAGTCGAGGTCTATCAGCAGGTCCTCGATGTCATACTTTGTCTGGCCGCCACAGATGACGTGAGGCACCACCTCGATGCCGTACTTCTGCTTTATACGGGCACATACACCAGTGGTTCCGGGGCGGCGGCGCACCACGTGCTTCTCAATCAGTCCGTCGGGACGCTCGGTATATTTCATCTCCTCACGGTGGGAAGTGACGTTGATGAATGCCGGGTCGTAAGGCATCAAGGAGTCAATGGCATCAAAGATAGAGTGGATGCCGTCACCCTTGAGCGGTGGAAGCAACTCAAACGAAAAACGTTTCTGGCCATTGGCCTCTGCATTCTTTATGATATCGGTAACTCTCATATATTATACATTAAAATATTTTGTTGGGGTGTTTGCAAATAATAGTCCGCAGATTGTTTCGCCTGGGATAATCATGTTTGTTTCTGTCAGGGAGAGGAAATCGACTCCGAGCAAGTCGAAGACGTCGCGTTTTAGCGAGTGATCGGGGCATGCTCCATATCCGAACGCCATCCTGATGTGACTTGTGCCCCAGCCGATGCGTTTTTCGAGATATTCTGCCAATGCCTCTGTCAGGCGGTCGCAAAGCAGTTTCGCTATCGTGGCACGATATTCGTCGTTGTTGCTGCGGTAGTGCTCCTGCAGCTCCTTCAGACCTATGCCTGCACTCACTACGAAGGGGCAGATGAAATCATTTCCGTCCTCTTTGCGCAGTATGTAGTCAGCCAGACACTTGCTCTCGCCCTCGGCATTCTTGCTGCGCGGCATCGGAAGGATGTGGCCATTTATTACGATTTCATCGTATGGAGTGCTGTATGCCGGCATTATCTGCGCCTTCGCTATGAGGCGGACAGTGTTCTGCACCTCTATCTCGCGGAGCATCTGTTCCGCATCAGCCCTGAGCTGCTGGCCGTCGCTTTCGGTACGGGTGTCGCCCTTCAGGCCCCAGGCTTGGAAGAACATATTCCAATTGATATATCTCCTCACTTTTGCTACCGATACCTCCTCATAGAACGGACGCATCGCTTCCTGGGACGGGATGGCAACCTCAGTGGCTTTCTTTATATGACGCCGCTGACGTGCCTCGGCAAGCGAGAAACTCTGTGGCGCCTTCTCCTGCTGGGTAGCGGTATATTCTTGTCTCAACTGTTCCTGTTGCGCCTTTACGTCTGCTATATAGTCAGCGCTATTCTCTCCCAACAGATGTCGTATGATATTGGCATTCTCAGCTGCTGAGGGGGAGTGGATAACCACACAATCCTCATATTCGGGTGCCATCTTTACCGCTGTATGCACATCGCTGGTGGTAGCGCCACCTACTATGACAGGAATCTTCATACCCCTGCGGCGTAACTCCTGCAGCACCTTTATCATCTCGTCAAGGGACGGCGTGATAAGACCTGACAGGCAGATGACAGGGGAATGCTCCTGTGCTGCGGTGTCAACGATAGTGTTGGTCTCAACCATCACTCCGAGGTCGTGCACCTTGTATCCGTTACATTGCAAGACGACAGCCGAAATATTCTTGCCGATGTCGTGAACATCACCCCTGACGGTTGCGAAGACAATGGGGGCGGCAGAATAGGAACTCTTGGTATCTTCGTTGTTTGACTCTGCACTTTCCTGTGCCATATATGGCTCCAACACTGCAACGGCCTTCTTCATCACCCTTGCAGATTTCACCACCTGAGGCAGGAACATCTTTCCTTCGCCAAACAGACGACCGACCTCCTCCATTGCTGGCATGAGATATGTGTCAATGACAGCAAGAGGTGCCGACACTTCTTTCAGCGCCTGCGTCGTTAATTCCTCGATTTCATCGGTGATTCCCTTCAGAAAAGCATGTGAAATACGAGAATGCAGGTCTCCACCTTCTTTTGCAGCAGAGGCTCTCTCTTTTGCAGCAGGTGATGATGCTTCGGGCTTGTGGCTTTCAGCGTATGCCATCAATCTGTCACCGGCTGTTTCGTCTTTGTTGAGGATTACATCTTCCACAATATTTCGCAAATCCTCCGGAATCTCCGAATAGATTGTCGTCATTGCAGGATTCACGATACTCATATCCAACCCTGCCTGCATAGCATGATAGAGGAATACGGAGTGCATCGCCTGCCTTATGACATTGTTGCCCCTGAAGGAGAACGACAGGTTGGAAATACCACCTGACAGATGAACCTCGGGCATCTCCTGATGTATTGTCCGGCAGGCCTCAATAAAGGCACGGGCATAATCGTTGTGTTCAGGCATACCAGTTGCTACGGCAAGAACATTGGGATCAAAGATAATATCCTGAGTAGGGAAACCGATGCCCTTCAGTAAAGCGTATGCTCTGCGTGCCACAGAAACTTTTCTTTCGTAGGAGTCTGCCTGTCCCTGCTCGTCGAATAACATTACGACAGTAGCGGCTCCCATGGATTGTATGTGCTTGGCCTTCTTCAAGAATGGTTCTTCACCCTCTTTTAAGGAAATACTGTTGACGATGCTCTTTCCCTGCACATTCTCCAAACCGGCTTTGATTATATCCCACTTTGAGGAGTCTATCATTATCGGCACTTTGGCTATCTCGGGTTCTGCGGCAATGAGGCGTAGGAATGTAGTCATTGCTTCTACACCTTCTATCATGCCGTCGTCCATACAGATATCTATTACCTGTGCTCCATTCTCCACCTGCTGGCGGGCAATGGAGAGGGCTGCCTCGTAGTCTTTTGCAGCTATCAGCTTCTTGAATTTCGCAGAACCGGCAACATTTGTCCTCTCGCCGACATTGATGAAGGTACCGTTGAGTTGCAGGGGCTCCAGGCCGCTTAGGACAGTTGACAGTTGACAGTTGACAGGTGACAGTTGACAGGTGACAGTTGAGAGGTGAGAGGTGGGGGTATATTGTCTGACGACCTCTTTCAACGCCCTGATGTGGTCAGGTGTCGTTCCGCAGCAGCCTCCGAATATGTTTATGCGCAAACCGTCTTCGAGGGCTTGCCTGGCATTTTCTGCAAATGTCTCAGGCGTTTCGTCATATTCTCCCATTACATTCGGGAGTCCGGCATTGGGATGTACTGAGATGTTGTAAGGAACAATCTCGTTGAGGCGTTTGATGTATGGAAGTAGCTGCTTTGCTCCAAATCCGCAGTTCAAACCTACTGAAAACAGAATGCTGCTCTGTGTCTCGGGACGAGAGGGTAGGGCGGTGCCTCCGATAGAAGCCACAAATGCTTCTAAGGTCTGTCCGCTTAATGTTCTTCCGGAATTGTCGCTGAGGGTAACACTAACCATCACAGGCATCACGATACCCATCTCCTTGCAGACATCTTCTATCGCCTTCAGAGCACATTTGCAGTTGAGGGTATCGAAGACTGTCTCCACAAGCAGAAGGTCTGCCCCTCCGTCAATAAGTCCTCGTACCTGGTCGCAATATGTATCGTGCATCTCCTGAAATGATACCTCGCGAGACTCAGGAGTATTAACATCTGTGGACATCGAAAGGGTTTTACTCGTAGGGCCGATGCTTCCTGCAACGAGCACAGTATCTCCAGCAGCCTCGCGTGCTATTTCAGCTGCTCTCTTGCTGATATCGTAAACCTTATCTTCCAGACCATATTCCATTAATGAAAAGCGGTTGCAGTTAAAGGAGTTCGTTTCTATTATATCCGCTCCTGCTGCAATGTAGTCAAGGTGCATCTGTCTTACAAGTTGTGGATTTGTAAGACATAGCGCATCATTGCAGCCGCTGCTCCCGTGTTGTTGGAGATATGTTCCGGTAGCGCCATCCAGAATGAGCACTCGCTCATTGATTTGTGTTTGTATGTCTGATATACTCTTTCTCATATTTTGCCTAAGGAAGAGATTGTGTGTTGGGGGTGGAAAATGGGCTATGTTATGTTTTAAGAAAACTGATTTTCAACGATTTCCTTCAATACTTCTCCTATATCCAAGCCTGCAGCACGCACCTGCTGTGGTATGAATGATGTCTGGGTCATACCAGGTGTGGTGTTTATCTCCAGCATCCTGATTTTTGCCTCTGCAGGGGTGTATGGGTTCTTGATGATATAGTCGATACGTATAATGCCGTTGGCATGCAGAATGTCGTAAATAGCAGATGTGATTTTTGCTACGCGCTCAGCCACCTCTGGTGCCATACGGGCTGGAGTGATTTCCTGAACCTGACCATTATATTTTGCGTCATAGTCGAAGAACTCATTCTCGCTAACCACCTCTGTTGCAGGGAATACGACACTCTTCTGCTTTGTCTTGTAAACACCCTGTGATATCTCCATACCCTCAAGGAATCCCTCAATCATAACGACATCACTCTGGCCGAATGACAACTCTAACGCCTTTGGCATATCAGCAAAAGACTTTACCTTGCTGACACCGAAAGAAGAACCGTCAGCAGCAGGCTTTACGAAACATGGGTAGCCAACTGTTTCCTTGATGCGTTCATCGGTAACAGCGCTCTCTTCGCCTTTGCGTACCAGGATACTGTCGGCAACAGATACTCCAAAGCCCTTCAGGTAGTTGTTGAGAACAAACTTATCGAAGGTAAGAGCCTCTACGAGTACACCACTGGTGCTGTATGGCAAGCCGATAAGATCCAGATATCCTTGCAGCTGACCATTCTCGCCAGGAGTACCATGAATAGTGATGTAAGCATAATCAAATGTCACCTTTTTGCCATTCTCCATAAATGAGAAATCGTTCTTGTCTATAGGCGCCTGTGTGCCATCAGACAGTTTTACATGCCAGTCACCTTTCTTGAGGTCAACGATATAGAGGTTATAGTCACCTTCATGGAAGAAGGAGTATATACCTGCTCCTGAACGCAGAGAAACATCATGCTCCGATGAATCTCCACCGCATATTATTGCTATAGTTCTTTTCATAATTGCCTGCAAAGGTACGATTAAGCGAGCAAAATACCAAACAAAAAGAAAAAAAAATGTTTTTTCTTGTGATATTTGTGATTTATGTGGTATCTTTGCAAGCGATTATTCGTGCCAAATCATGAAAATATTGATATTCGATACAGATGTACAGAACTATCATTTCATATGTAGCGTCCTTGAAGATTATGATGTCAGATATGAGGTGATAGGTCCTTTTACTACAATCGAGCAATGTCGTGATTACCTGTTGCGACACAAGGATATTGATATCATTATTACAGATGTTATGTTAGGTAATGATTTGGTTTTTGATGTCCTGAATATCGTTCCCAATTATGTACCGATTGTCTTTGTCACCTCGCATGAGGAATATGCTTTGAAGGCATTTGAGTATCATAGCTTGTCATATCTCATCAAACCCGTTGAAGAAGCAGATCTGATTAAGGCTATCTCAAAAGCTGTACGATTACGTAAGGTGTCACCATTGCTGACTCCACAAGGTAGCTGGTCAAATGGGGGAGGAGAGCATTCTCGGATTGTTGTCAAAACATTTAATGGTGAACGCATAATTTACTTCTCTACAATAAGATACGTAGTTTCCGAGCAAAAGAATACTTACATAAAACTACTCGACGGCAACTCCTATCGTGTAGATAAGACCTTAGACGAGATGGTAACGGAGTTGGGGGAGGAGAAATTTAAGAAGGTAAACAGAAAATTTATTGTGCCAATAGAGCAGGTCCTGGGTACCGAAAGAAGGGAAAACGGAAAGTTGCGTATTCTGTTGAAAGGTAAAAATTTTCCAGATATTATTGTCAGTCGCACACGCAAAAGAGAAATGTGCGAATGGTTAAAGATGCCGTGACATTTCGTCGTTAAAAAACGACACTTCGGTATTTTTACATCAAATTCTTATATTATAATTTTCTTTATTTCTTACTTTTGCAGCCGCTAAACGATAAAAATTGCACAATTGCACAAAATGTGCAGATGTGAGCATTAAAACAGTTTGTGAAGGGTTACAAAATGGAGAAAACAAGTGATATATTCCATCATCAGATGCCTGCGCAGCTGAGATTCTCAGATGTTGACAGGTTCGGTCATGTCAATAATTCGGTTTACTTCTCATTATTTGATATGTGTAAGACTCGTTACTTCTTTGATGTAGTGGGGAAGGACTTCTTTGAGAAAATGTCAACTGTGATTGTTCATATAGATGCGAATTTTATTTCTCCAGTATATTTTCCTGATGAAATCGTTATCCAAACAGCTATCAGCAAGTTAGGACACAAAAGTTTTACTGTTATTCAGCGTGCCATAAATAAACGTACAGAAGATGTGAAGTGTGAATGTGAGACAGTAATGGTGATGGTGGATAATGAAGCGAAACTATCAGTTGAAATTTCAGATGACTTCAGGACGAAGGTAATAGCATTTGAAAAAAATGAAAACCTTGCAAAACAATAAATAGTATGTTAAACAAATTTCTAAAAAAAGAGGAATTCTCATCTTACGAGGATTTTATGCAAGGTTTCAAGGTTCAGGTGCCTGAAGACTTCAACTTCGGGTACGATGTTGTTGATGCTTGGGCAAAGTCTGTACCAGAAAAAGAGGCGTTGCTATGGGCAAATGATAAGGGTGAAGTAAAACATGTGACCTATGGTGCCCTGAAGAATATCTCTGACCAATGTGCTGCTTTCTTTCAGGGTATTGGCATTGAGAAAGGCGACCGTGTTATGCTGATTCTCAAAAGACGTGTCGAATGGTGGTATGCTATGGTTGCCCTTCATAAGATTGGTGCTGTTGCAATACCTGCTACCCACATGTTGACAGATAAGGATATAATGTATAGGTGTCACATGGCTGGTATCAGCTGCATAATATCATGTGGTGACCCTATCGTTTTGGGACATGTGCAGAAAGCGCGCAGATTCTGTCCGATGCTACGCCATTGTATTTCTATCGGCCCTCTCGTACCAAATGGCTTTTACGATTTCTGGCGTGGATTACAGGAGGCAGCACCATTAGAGAAGATAAAGAGAAATAAAGTTACAGACAATTTCCTTCTTTATTTTACGAGTGGCACAACAGGAGAGCCAAAGATGGTGATGCATGACTATTCTTATCCTTTGGCACACATCGTTACTGCAAAATATTGGCACAACCTCAATGAGGAATCCCTTCACCTCACACTTGCTGATACAGGATGGGGTAAGGCTGCATGGGGTAAGTTCTATGGGCAGATGATTGCTGGTGCTACAGTCTTCGTATATGATTATGAAGGACATTTCAAGCCTACAGAGCTTTTGAAGGTAATGCAGGATTTCAAAATCACTTCCTTCTGTGCTCCACCAACGATATACAGATTCCTCGTGCGCGAGAATATAGAGGAATATGATTTGTCTTCATTAAAATGGTGTACTACAGCTGGTGAGCCGCTTAATCCGAGCATTTTCGAGAAGTGGCATGATAAAACTGGCATCATCATTCGTGAAGCCTACGGCCAGACAGAAACAACAATGGTTGTCGGCACATATCCTTGGGTTACTCCAAAGCCAGGAGCAATGGGCCTCAGAAATCCTCAGTATGATATAGATGTTGTCGATGAAAAGGGCAATTCTGTGGCTCCAATGGAGCAGGGAGAACTGGTGATAAAGACAGGAGAGGAGAAAACCCTTGGACTCTTTAAGAAGTATTATCGCAACGAAGAGATGACAGAACAGCGCATTGTTGACGGCAAGTATCATACAGGCGATGTTGTGTACTATGACCAAGATGGGTATTTCTGGTTTGTTTCCCGTATTGACGATGTGATAAAGACCTCAGGCTATCGTGTAGGTCCTTTTGAGGTAGAGTCAGCTCTGATGACACATCCGGCAGTCCTGGAGTGTGCCGTTACTGCTGTTCCTGACGAATTGAGAGGACAGATTGTCAAGGCTACAATAGTACTTAACAAGGAATATAAAGATAAGGCGTCTGATGATCTCGTGAAAGAACTTCAGAACCATGTGAAGCGTGAGACAGCACCATATAAATATCCTCGCATAATAGATTTCGTTGATGAACTTCCAAAAACAATCAGCGGAAAGGTGCAGCGAGCAGCTATAAGAAAGGAAGATTCAAAATAACAATAATAATACTAAAACGAAATGACAGACTTTAAACAGATTTTCGAAAGCCATTATACATGGATTGAAGGCTATATGCGTAATGTTCGTCGTTACGCAGATCGTATTGCTATGATAGCATCCGAAACTGGTAAAGAATGGACTTACAAACAGTTAAACGAGGACACAAACCGTCTGTGTAATGCTTTGCATGCTGATGGTTTCAAGAAAGGTGATGTAGTGATGGTTCAGATGGTGAACCGTCCTGAATTTGCTTTTGCGTATGTTGCAGCACATAAGATGCATGGTGTATGCTGTCCTGTAAACTATCGTATCAGTACTGGTGAATTGGCATACAACATAGATGACTCAAAGCCTCTGATTCTTATGGTTTGTGAGTCAAAACTTGAGAGTGCCCTTGCTGCTGTAAAGCAGGCTCAGCATAAGCCAAAGAAGATTATCGTAGCCAGTGATAAGGAAGTAGAAGGTGCTATACGCTATAAGGATTATGTGGCAACAAGTAGCATCGAAGAGCCTCCATTTACTTGTGAGTACAATATTTATGACGAGACAACCCGTCTCTATACATCAGGTACTACAGGCAGACCAAAGGGTGTTGCTCTGACAAGTATCAATGAGGTGTTGTCAGCTCATGATGTGATGATTCACTTCCCAATGAGCTATAAGGACATTACGATGAATACTACTCCTTGGTTCCATCGTGGCGGATTGCATTGTGCAGGTCCTTGTCCTACCTTCTATGCTGGTGCTACACTCGTAATACTTGGTAAGTTCGAGTCTCGCACAGCATTGAAGCTGGTGCAGAAGTACAAGATTACATTCGTTGTCGGAGTACCTACAGTCCTCGAAGAACTGGCAGACGAACAAGAGCGTCAGAGTTATGATATCAGCACCTTGAAGGGTATCGTAACAATGGGTAGCCCACTGGAGCGTTCGGCTTGCATACGTTATCAGAAGGTTCTTACACCTAATATATATAATGGTTATGGTACAACAGAAACATTCTGGAACACCTTCCTGCGTCCGTTTGACCTACCAGAGAATGCTGGTACTGCTGGAGCATCTTGCGTTGACGATGATGTTCGTGTAGTAAAGGTTTATGAAGACCGTAAGGCAGAGCCAGATGATTTGGTAGCAACAGATGGTACAGAGGTTGGTGAGGTTATTATTTGCTCACCTGCGAAGTCACCTTATATATATCATGACAAACCTGAGGAGACAGAAAAGAAGTATTATAAAGGCTTCATATATACTAACGACCTTGGTACATGGGATAAGAACCAGTTTGTTACTATCGTAGGACGTAAGGACGATATGATTATCTCTTCTGGTGAGAATATCTATCCGACAGAGGTTGAGACTGTCCTGAATACTCATCCAAAGGTGAAGGACTGTATCGTTACTTCAGTGCCTGATAAGGTTCGTGGTCAGATGGTAACAGCTTACATCGTTCGTGATGATAAGTCTCTGACACCAGACGAGCTGGATGCGTTCTGTAAGCAGAGCCCAGATATCGCAAACTTCAAGCGTCCTCGCTACTATCGCTTTACAGAGGTTATACCATTCAATGCAACAGGTAAGAAACTGCACGTAAAGATTAAGGAAATAGCAGAGGCAGACCTGAAGAATGG
>CAMJIL010000018.1 GCA_946405805.1 uncultured Prevotellaceae bacterium
AGAATTAAGAGTTAAGAATTAAGAGTTAAGAATTAAGAGTTAAGAATTAAGAGTTTAAAGTTATGATTTTTAATTATCAAACTACTTGCAAGACTATTCTTGCAGACCTCTATACCCCTGTGGGTGTCTATATGCGTCTTCGTGACCTCTATGCACAGAGTGCACTGATGGAGTGTGCCGACTATCATGATATGAGCAATGCAAGGTCATTCATTGGCATCAATCCTATGGCATCTGTTGCTATCGGTCATGGAATGGCTACCATAACATTTCCTGACGGCAGCACCAAAGAGCACGAGATAAACAAAAACTATCAGTCGCATAACGCCATTCACGAACTTATTGACTGCATAAAGGTAGAAGGCGATGGCGCAAATATCTGTGGCCTGCTGGGATATACTTCCTTTAATATGGTGAGATATTTCGAGGATATCAATGTAAAGGACGAGACACAGGACAAGAATGATGCTCCCGATATGCTGTATGTGATGTATAAGAGTATCATAGAGTTCAACCATCACAGCAACACCCTGAGAATAGTTACCCTTGGTGATGAAAATGAGATAGACGAAATCATAAAGTCTATCAACAAGGCTAACAAGCAGACTTACGACTTCCATCCTGTCGGGGAGACATATAGCACTCTTACCGACGACGAGCACAGGGAGAATATCCGCAAGGGCATACAGCATTGCCTGAGGGGTGATGTGTTCCAGATTGTGCTGAGCCGCCGTTTCGTTCAGAAATATGAGGGCGATGACTTCAAGCTTTACAGGGCCTTGCGTAGCATCAATCCGTCACCATATCTGTTTTACTTCGACTTTGGCGGCTTCCGCATATTCGGTTCTTCACCAGAGACACACTGCCGCATAGAAGGTCGGAAGGCTTACATAGACCCTATTGCCGGCACGACACGTCGCACAGGTGATGTGGAGGCAGACAGACAGGGAGCAGAATACCTGCGAAACGATCCCAAGGAGAATGCTGAGCATGTGATGCTGGTGGATCTGGCTCGTAACGACCTTAGCCGCAACTGTCATGAGGTGAAGGTGGAAAAGTATAAGGAACTACAATACTACAGTCATGTGATACACCTCGTTTCGAGGGTGTCAGGAACACTAGACAATGGTGCCGACCCGATAAAGGCTTTCATTGATACCTTCCCTGCAGGAACGCTTTCAGGAGCACCAAAGGTAAGGGCTATGCAGCTGATAAGCGAATATGAACCTCACAACAGAGGTGCCTATGGCGGCTGTATCGGAATAATAGGTCTTGACGGCTCCCTTAATCAGGCCATCACAATCCGTACCTTTGTTTCAAGAAACGGAGAGCTGTGGTTCCAGGCTGGCGGCGGCATAGTGGCCAAGAGTGATGTGGAATACGAACTGCAAGAGGTGAACAACAAACTCGGAGCCCTGAGAAAGGCCATTGATGTGGCTGAGATAGTTTAGAGTTTAAAGTTTAGAGTTTAGAGTCAGTTGAAAGTGTAGAGTTCAATTTTCAATGTTCAATAAAATGAAGACAATAATCATAGACAATTACGATTCTTTTACGTATAACCTGAGTCATCTTGTGAAAGAACTTGGTGCTGAGGTTGATGTTGTGCGTAATGACCAGTTTGAGATGGATGCTTTAAAGGCGTATGACAAGATTATTCTGTCACCTGGGCCTGGCATTCCTTCTGAGGCAGGAAAACTGCTGGATGTGATACGTACCTATGGTGGGCAGAAGCCCATTTTGGGAGTATGCCTGGGACATCAGGCCATAGGAGAGGTGTTCGGAGCCCAGTTGGAGAATCTCAAAGAGGTAAGGCACGGAATAGCGACTCCCTGCAACATCATTGCAGAAGACTATATCTTTAACGGATTGGAGAAACAGATTACTGTTGGGCGTTATCACTCATGGGTGATTTCCAATGACAATCTGCCTGACTGTCTCGAAGTAACGGCAATAAGTGAGGGCGGACACATAATGGCCATAAAGCACAAGGAATATGACATCCACGGCATACAGTTTCACCCGGAATCTGTCCTTACACCAGACGGAAAAAAGATGCTTCAAAACTGGTTATCACACTAACCTATAAGCCTCATAAGCCCTATAGGTCCTATAAGAATAATTAAAAAAACAACATAAAACAACACAATGGAACAGACAATGAAAGGCTATCTCTTCCGCCTGCTAAACCACGAAGAGCTCTCCCGCGAGGAGATGAAGACAATACTTATTGGCATAACCCACAGTGAGTATCCCAACGAACAGATTACCGCCCTGCTGACGTGTCTGCAGATGCGTGGCGTGACAGTGGATGAACTGCTCGGCTTTCGCGATGGCATACTCGAGACAGGCGTTCCGGCAATACTGAATGCTGACAGATATATTGACGTAGTGGGTACTGGTGGCGACAGAAAGAATACCTTTAACATCTCCACAACAGCATGCTTCGTCATTGCTGGAGCAGGATACAAGGTTGCAAAACACGGAAACTATGCTGCCACCTCTGTCAGCGGCGCGTCAAACGTGATACAGCATCATGGCATTAAGTTTACTGACGATATTGATAAACTTAATCGCTCCCTCAACGAGGCTGGCATTGTATATCTTCATGCTCAGCTGTTTGCTAAGGCGATGAAGTTTGTGGGACCTATACGAAAGGCTTTGCAGTTCCCTACGATATTCAATCTCCTGGGACCAATCGTGAATCCTTCACAGCCAAAGTGTCAGCTGCTGGGTGTTGCAAACCTCGACCAGATGAGACTATATAATAATGTATATCAGAAACTGGGTATCGACTATGGCATCGTAAACTCTATAGACGGTTATGATGAGATTTCGCTGACTGGTGACTTCAAGGTTACCACCAACAACTACGAACGCATCTTCCGCCCACAGGATTTAGGCTTCGATATTGCTAAACCAGAGGAACTCGTAGGTGGTGCAACAGAAGAAGAGGCAGCTGAGATATTTGATGCAGTATTGGAAAATCGTGCTCTCCCTGCACAGAAGAACATCGTTCTTGCCAATGCAGCTTTTGGCATACAGGTGCTTGAGAAAGGACAGAAGAGCATAGAAGAATGTATCGAGATAGCAAGAGAAAGCATCGATAGCGGAAATGCCCTGAAGACATTCAAGAAATTCGTGGAACTTAACTCGTAATTATGAAAGATATACTTGAAGAAATAGTAGCCCATAAACGTAAGGAGGTAGAGATGCTTTATGCTTCCAAGCCTTCTTTGCGGCAGGCATTGCTGGAAAGCGATAGTGGTATTATAGCGGAGTTTAAGCGCAAGTCGCCTTCAAAAAACTGGATAAAGCAGGAGGGTAAAGCAGAAGAAATTCCTTTGAGCTATCAGCAGAATGGAGCCGCTGGAATATCTATCTTGACTGATGAGAAATATTTTGGTGGTTGCGATGCCTTTATCACAACGGCTCGCCAAAGCGGAGTGACAATCCCTGTGCTCTATAAAAATTTTGTTATCAACGAGATACAGTTATATGCCGCAGTATTGTGTGGAGCATCAGCAGTGCTTCTCATTGCTGCTTGTCTGACAAAGCAGGAGTGTAGGAATCTGATGCATAAAGCTCATGAATTAGGGCTGGAAGTATTGTTAGAGATGCACTCTGAACAGGAACTGGAGTATGCAGAATTGGGGCCAGACCTTTGTGGCATCAACAACAGAAATCTTGGTTCGTTTGTAACAGACGTAGAGACATCTTTCCGCCTTGCAGAACTGCTACCAAAGGATGCTGTAAAAGTCAGCGAGAGTGGCATCTCAGACCCAAAGACTGTTGTCGCTCTGCGAGAGGCAGGATTCAGAGGATTCCTCATAGGAGAGAATTTCATGAAGACCCCAAATCCAGGACAGGCCCTCAAAGAGTTTATTGGTAAATTGATAATTGACAATTGATAATTGATAATTCTTTATACTTTAACCGTTAACCGTTAAACTTTAAACTTTACAAAAAGATGAATTTCAATAAAATCAACGAACTATTTAGCGATAAGAAAGACGAGAAGATTCTTTCTCTATACTTCTGTGCTGGAGCGCCAACATTGGAAGGCACAGCAGATGTTATCCTCACTATGCAGGAGCGTGGTATCGACATGATAGAAGTGGGTATTCCATTCAGTGACCCATTGGCAGACGGTCCGATAATACAGAGTGCTGCAACGAAAGCCCTTCGAAACGGCATGAGCCTGAAGTTGCTTTTCTCACAGTTAGAAGCAATCAAAGACCAGGTAAAGATTCCTTTGGTACTGATGGGATATCTCAACCCAATACTTCATTATGGCATTGAAGAATTCTGTCGTTCGTGTGACCATGCAGGTGTCAGCGGCGTTATAATACCCGATTTGCCTTTTGCTGACTATAATAATATAGTAAAGCCACTTGCTTATAAGTACGACCTGCGTTTTATAATGCTTATCACCCCAGAGACATCTGAAGAACGCATAAAGCTCATCGACAAATGTACGGACGGATTTATATATATGGTAAGCTCAGCCTCAACAACAGGCAGTAAGGATAAATTTGATGAGAACACCCTGAATTACTTCAACAGCGTTAATTCTCTTCATCTCCATAATCCTCGTATGGTAGGTTTTGGTATCTCTAATGCCCAAACCCTCAATGCTGCCTACGAAAACGCTTCTGGCGCTATTATAGGTTCAAAATTCGTTTCCCTGCTTGACGAGTGCAACGGCAACACAAACAAAGCCCTTGACAAACTCTTCGAAGCGCTGAAGAAATAATGTATAACCTTTAACCGTTAACCTTTAACCGTTAAACGTTATCTCCTCTCCAGCAGCACCACATTCTCTACGTGTGGAGTATGGGGGAACATATCAACAGGTTGCACCTCAACGACTCTATAGTCAGCATCCATCAGACTGAGGTCTCGGGCCTGTGTTGCAGGATTACAACTTACATAGACAATACGCTGAGGTTTAGCATTCAGAATGGTTTGCACCACATCAGGATGCATTCCGGCACGTGGCGGATCAGTAATAATAATATCTGGTCTGCCATGTTCTGCTATGAAGTCGTCAGTGAGGATGTCCTTCATATCACCGGCAAAGAACTTGGTGTTGGTGATGCCATTTATCTGAGAGTTTATCTTTGCATCCTCAATAGCCTCAGGAACATACTCTATGCCTATAACCTGTGAGGCACGCTTAGCAACAAAATTTGCTATCGTACCAGTGCCTGTATAAAGGTCATAGATTAGTGGAGAGTTTATAGTTGAGAGTTTAGAGTTATACGCAAATTCTCGTACAACCTTATATAGTTCGTATGCCTGTTCTGTATTTGTCTGGTAGAAAGACTTCGGACCAACCTTGAATTTTAGGTCTTCCATATAAAGGAATATATGGTCGTTACCCTTGTAGGTTATGATTTCCTGGTCGCCTATAGTGTCATTACACTTCTGGTTGTCGAGATAGAGTAGGGAAGTGACCTGTGGAAATGTTTGGGCGATATACTCCATCAGCCCCATAGCCTTTTCTTTGTCTTCAGGAGTGTCGAAATGGAATTGTACTATCACCATCCATTCCTGTGTCTCGGAAGCATTGCTGCAGCGAATGATAATATCCCTCAGCAGACCCACTTGTTGGCGTAAGTCGAAGAAGGTGATGTCGTGTTCCAGAGCATACTGATATATTCCATTTCGGATTTCATTATGCAGGTCATCCATCAGCCAACATTTGTTGATAGGGAGTATCTTGTCAAAGGCACCTGTGATATGAAAACCTATGGCAGGCGTTGCTTTATCCAGCGTTTCGTCCTTCAGCTGTTCACTCGTTAGCCAACGCTTATTGCTACATCCGAAGTCAAGTTTGTTCCTGTACCCTTCTGTCTTTGCTGAACCCTTGATAGGGTCAAAGTCAGGCAGCTCTATCTTCCCTATGCGTGTCAGCTGTTCACGCACCTGACGCTCCTTATAGGCTATCTGTTCAGAGTATGGTACATTCTGCCATTTGCAACCACCACACAAACCGAAGTGTTCACATCTTGGCGCTATGCGTTTTGGAGAAGGCGTAACAATGCGCACTATTTCGCCTTCAGCAAAGGAATGTTTTTTACGTCGAATCTGTATGTCTGCAATATCACCAGGAACACAGAAAGGAACGAAGACAACAAGGTTTTTACCTTCATTGTTGTTTTCGTTTTCGTTTTGGTTTTCGTCTTTCCTACCAGTGTTCCAATGGAAGAGGCACTTGCCCTCAGCGGCAAAGTCCTCTATTTCGATATTTGTAAGCAGTGGTAATGGCTTCTTTCTACTCATGTTTTTTTAGTCGCCTACATTGAATTTGATTTTGGTTGCAAAATTACGAAAAATTTGGTTAAAACAAATATTTTTTGAGTTATTTTTAGAATCGATGGAGTAATTGAGAGCCAAATTGGTTGTATTTTTAGCTGTGTAGTGAGAAAAATATTGTTTTTGTTTGGCGTTTTGCTCACTTTTTTGTAACTTTGCGGCCGATTTTATGCGTGCACGTACGACCATCTTAATATTGTTCCTTGCTATCATCTTTGTGATGGCGGGTAATGTGATGCAGGTAGTGCAGAAGAACGTGGGCGATGATGTGATTCCTGACAGTATTGCTGAAAAGGGTATGGCAATAGCTGACAGCATGCAAAAATCGGGCTCTGTTAGGGGCTTGGATTCTTTGCTCAAAAAGGATTCTTCTATCATCGACAGCCTTGACTCTCTAAATCCCCTTGATACTCTTGATTCGCTTCATCGGGCTATATATCTGCGAAACAAGGCGCTGGATGATTCTATTGCTGCTGACTCAGCTAATCGCAAGAGGAAGAATGGTATTGACTTTCCTGTAAATTATACTTCCAACGACTCTCTGGTTTATTATGCTGACTCCAGGAAGGCATTCCTCTTTGGTAATGCCAATGTGAAGTATGACAATATGGACCTCACAGCTGAGCACATTGATGTGCAGATGGATTCGTCTCTGGTGCATGCTGCAGGCGCAGAGCGTTATGTGGATGATGGTTTGCCACCATTGCCAAAGGACTCTGGTCGCATCGACTCTTCCAAATTGCAAAAGGAACGCTATGGTCTCCCTGTCTTTGTTATGGGCTCTGACAAATATGAGACAGACACAATGTCATTCAACTTCAAGACAAAGAAGGGACTTATTCAGAATGCCTATACGGAGCAGCAGGACGGTTTCCTTGTCTCGGAGAAATCGAAGCGTGACAAGGATGGCAACCTCTACCTGAAGCATGGACGATATACAACCTGTGATGACCCTGAGCCTGACTTCTATCTGGCCCTTACGCGTGCAAAGGTGCGTCCAGGTAAGGATGTGGTATTCGGACCTGCATACCTCGTGGTGCAGGATGTTCCGCTGCCATTTGCTATTCCCTATGGTTTCTTCCCTTTCTCAAAGAGTTACAGCAGCGGCTTTATCATGCCAACATATGGTGACGAACAGGCTCGTGGCTTCTATCTGAAGGATGGCGGATATTACTTTGCTATCAATGACAACATTGACCTGAAACTGCTTGGTGAGATATACACCAAGGGCTCATGGGCCATTTCTGCTGCATCGAACTATAACTTCCGTTACAAGTATGCTGGACAGTTTTTCTTCTCCTATCAGAATACAAAAGATGGCGAAAAGGGCTTCCCTGATTATTCGGAGACAACGAGTTTCAAATTGCAGTGGAGTCATCGTCAGGATGCAAAGGCAAATCCTTATCGCACTTTCTCGGCAAGTGTGAACTATGCTTCTACTAAGTATGAGAGGAATAACCTGAATTCCATGTATAACCCTACCACGATGACACAGAGTACCAGAACGTCTTCTGTATCATGGGGTACTACATTCAGCAGCATCGGTATGACCCTCTCGGCAACAGCCAATGCCACACAGAATATGCGTGACTCATCAGTGGCTCTAACACTGCCTGACCTGAATATTAACATCTCACGTTTCTATCCCTTCCGCCGCTCAAAGCAGGTGGGTGAGGAACGCTGGTATGAGAAGATTCACATGAGTTACACAGGACATATCTCGAACTCCATTACCACAAAGGAGGATAAGTTGATGAAGTCAAACCTCATAAAGGACTGGAATAATGGTTGGCAGCATAATGTCCCTATCGGTGCTACATTCTCGCTGTTCAAATATATCAACATCTCACCAAGCATCAACTTTACCAACAGGACCTACATGAAAAAGGTGAACCAGTCGTGGGATCAGGAGAATCAGGAAGTTCGAAATGATACTGTCTATGGCTTCTATAATGTCTATAATTGGAGCAGCAGCATCAGTGCCAACACAAAGATATATGGTTTCTTCGTTCCAAACAGAAAACTCTTTGGCGAGAAGATACAGGCCATCCGTCATACTCTGACACCAAGCATCAGCTTCTCGTATGCTCCTGACTTTGGTGCCAACCGATATGGCTATTGGAAGTCTTACCAGAGGACAGACCTCTCAGGCAATCCTATAGGACAGCCTGTCAGCTATTCTCCTTACAGCGTTGGCATGTTTGGCGTTCCTGGAAAGGGAAAGACTGGTAGCATCTCCTTCGACCTCGACAATAATATCGAAATGAAGGTGAAGGCATCGGACAATGATTCAGTAGAGTATAAGAAGATAAGCATCATCGACCAGTTGGGTGCTTCTATGTCATACAACATGGCTGCTGAGACACGCCCTTGGAGTGACCTCTCTACACGTCTGAGAGTGAAGATTACCAAGAGCTACACCTTCTCCATGAATGCTGTCTTTGCTACCTATGCATATGAACTCGACGAGAATGGACGCCCATATGTCGGAACCCGCACAGAATACAGCAAGGGCCGCTTCGGACGTTTCCAGGGTATGTCGCAGAATGTGTCATATACCATCACTCCTGACAAGATAAGAAACCTCTTTAAGAAGAAAAAGAATAAGGACGACGAGGATACACCTGCAATGGGAAAGGAAGACACTGGTGTAGAAACCAATGTTGACCCTACTATGGAGGCAGCAAAACATGGTGCTTCGAAGAAGAATGCAGGAATGGCTGAGGTGGATGATGACGGATATATGAAATTCTCTATGCCTTGGAGTCTCACCTTCTCATATGGTATCACTATGCGTGAGAACACCTCTGGAACATTCAATAAGGATAAGATGCGCTATCCATATAAGTACAGCCAGAACCTCAACTTCTCAGGAAACATACGCATCTCTGACGGCTGGAACATAGCCTTCACCTCTGGCTATGACTTCGACTACCACAAGCTTTCAATGACCACTGCTTCGCTGGCCCGAGACCTTCACTGCTTCTCAATGTCATGCTCTGTGGTATTGTCTCCATATACATCATATAACTTCTCCTTCCGTTGTAATGCAGCAACATTAGCCGATGCCCTGAAGTATGACAAACGCTCAGGATATAGCAATGCTGTAAAGTGGTACTGAGGATAGTTTAGAGTTTAGAGTTTATAGCTTAGAGTTTAAAGAAAATAAATCCATATAAGAACAATGAACGACATCTTAAATTATCTATCTGATCTTCTTTGGGGATACCCAATGATAATACTTCTGATTGGAACGCATATTTATCTCACCATTCGTTTGAAGTTTCCTCAGAGGAAGATTTTTACAGCCATCAAGCTTTCTGTTACGAAAGATAAGGATGGCGATGGCGATGTGAGCCAGTTTGGTGCTCTTGCCACAGCTCTTGCTGCCACTATTGGCACAGGAAATATCATTGGTGTAGGTACTGCTATTGCCCTTGGCGGTCCTGGTGCTGTGATGTGGTGTTGGCTGACAGGTGTCTTTGGTATTGCCACAAAGTATAGTGAGGGCCTTCTGGCAGTGAAGTATCGTCAGAAGTCAGAGCAAGGCCATATGGTAGGTGGTCCTATGTATGTTCTTCAGGAGGGCTTACATTCCAGATGGGCTGGTATGCTTTTTGCCATATTCACAGCTATTGCTGCTTTCGGAATAGGTTCTACGGTACAGGCAAATGCCATCTCTACTCTTGCCCGCGATGTCATTGGAATTAACCCATGGGTAACAGGTTCTATAGTAACAATCCTTGTCGGATTGGTTCTCGTAGGTGGTATCAAGAGTATTGCGCGCGTATGTTCTGCATTGGTGCCATTCATGGCTATTGTCTATGTGATAGGCTGCATAATAATATTGTGTATGCAAAGTGCATATGTATGGCCGGCTATAAAACTCATCGTGACATCCGCCTTCACAGGCCATGCTGTGGGTGGTGGCGTCTTGGGCAGTTCTATCATGATAGCAGCTCGCTATGGTATCGCCAGAGGTCTGTTCTCTAATGAGTCAGGTCTCGGCTCTGCTCCTATCGTGGCAGCATCGGCACAGACCAAAAATCCTGTGCGCCAGGCTTTGGTATCAGCATCCGGAACATTCTGGGACACTGTCGTCATCTGCGCCGTCACTGGTATCGTTATCGTAAGCTGCATCCTCTCTTATGCTGATGTGTCAATGATTGATAATGCTTTCCTCCGTGACATCTTTGACATGACACTCAAGGAAAAGCTGCAGAAACTTGACGGCGGAGCGCTGACAAGACTGGCATTCGGACAAATTCCTTATGTGGGAGCACCGTTGTTGCTGTTCGGACTATTTACCTTCGCCTTCTCTACCATCCTCGGATGGAGCCTGTATGCACAGCGTGCTGTGGAGTATATCGGGGGCTATAAATTATCAAAGGTATATGTATGGCTGTTCCTCGTTGCTGTGTTCCTTGGCTCTGCCATCAGTCTTAACACTGTATGGACAATGGCTGACATCTTCAATGCCCTCATGGCAATTCCAAACCTCTGCGCACTCATACTGCTCAGCAAGGTATTAGTGAAGGATACAGACTACTATCTCTGGAACGACCGTCTGCATGAGACGGAGGAAAATTCATAATTCATAATTCAAAATTCAAAATTAAATGACGACTGGAATAACATTAATGGTTATCGGAATGGTGACAGTATTCGCTGTATTGCTGTTCATCATCTTTGTCAGTAAGGGTTTGATATTCATCGTAAATAATGCAATCCCTGAAACCTCGGAACAGAAGTCACAGATACCTGATGACATCTGTGAGGTTATCAACAAGACAGTGTTCCAGATAACTGGCGGAAGAGGAAAAGTAGCAGAGATAAAGGAAATATAATCCTTAATTCATAATTCAAAATTCATAATTCACAATTATATAGATGGGTAAAGAGATTAAATTCAGCCTGGTATTTCGTGATATGTGGCAGAGTGCCGGCAAATACCAGCCACGTGTAGATCAGTTAGTAAAAGTAGCTCCTGCTATCATCCGTATGGGATGTTTCGACAGAGTCGAGACCAATGGTGGCGGCTTCGAACAGGTAAACCTCCTTTATGGTGAGAATCCCAACAAAAGTGTTCGCGAGTGGACAAAGCCTTTCCATGAGGCAGGCATCCAGACCCACATGCTCGACCGTGCCTTGAACGGCCTGCGTATGAGTCCTTGTCCAAAAGACCTTCGAAAGTTATTCTATAAGGTTAAGAAGGCGCAGGGTACTGATATCACACGTATCTTCTGCGGACTTAACGACCCACGCAATGTTATTCCTTCTATA
Source organism: uncultured Prevotellaceae bacterium (assembly GCA_946405805.1). Classification (GTDB taxonomy): domain Bacteria; phylum Bacteroidota; class Bacteroidia; order Bacteroidales; family Bacteroidaceae; genus Prevotella. The sequence goes on from CAMJIL010000018.1 coordinate 11,602, forward strand.
AAATATGCTCATGAAGCTGGCATGATAGCACAGGCAGCATTGTGCATCACCCATTCTCCTATACATACCGTAGAGTATTACATCAATCTCGCCAAGACCTTTATCGACGCCGGTGCTGACGAGATATGCCTCAAGGATATGGCTGGTATCGGACGTCCTGATACTCTTGGAAAGATATGTGCCGGTATCAAGAACTATAAGAAGGATATCATCATACAGTATCACTCTCATGCAGGACCTGGTTTCAACATGGCTTCTATCCTTGAGGTGGCACGTGGCGGCTGCGACTATATTGATTGTGGTATGGGGCAACTGGCATGGGGCACAGGACATGCTGATGTCATTGCTGTACAGGAGATGCTGAAGGATGCCGGCTTCAAGGTGAAGGAGATAAATATGGAGGCATACATGGATGTACGCACCCAGATGCAGGAGATGATGGATGACTTCCTCGGATACTACATCCCTTCTCTCAACCACCTCAATAACTCACTGCTCGTGAAGCCGGGATTGCCTGGTGGCATGATGGGTTCGCTCATGACTGACCTTGAGGACAACCTCCGCTCTCTCAATATCTGGAAGGAGAAGCATGGTGAGGCACAGCTGACTACCGACCAGCTTCTCGTAAAACTCTTCGACGAGGTTGCATACGTATGGCCTAAGGTGGGCTATCCTTGCTTGGTGACACCATTCTCACAGTATGTCAAGAACCTTGCACTGATGAATGTAATACAGATGGAGAAGGGCAAGGCTCGCTGGTCTATGATAGCAGAGAATATCTGGGACATGATTCTCGGAAAGTCAGGAAAGCTGCCTGGCCAGGTGGATTCTGTCTTCAAAGATATGGCAACGCGTGAGGGCCGTAAATTCATTACTACCGACCCACAGGATAACTATCCCGACGACCTCGATGTTTATCGTGCCAAGATGGCCGAGAAGGGTTGGGACCTTGGTGAAGACGATGAGGAACTCTTCGAATATGCCATGCATCCACAGCAGTATGAACTCTACAAGAGTGGTGCTGCGAAGGCTGCCTTCGAGAAAGACCTTGAGGAACGTCGCACAGCAAAGGCTGCCGCTTCTGCTGCTATGCCAGAGAAGGTGAAGGTGGCTGTTCATGGAAAGGTTTATGAGGTGACAGTATCCTATGGTGACGAGGCTCCTGCTGCTCCTGCTGCACCAAAGGCTGGTGAGACAACAACAGCTGCTGCTGGCGAAGGAACAGAGGTTCTTGCTCCATTGGAGGGTAAGGCTTATCTCGTACAATCTACCTCAGAGACACCAAAGAAGGTGGGCGACTACGTCAAGGAAGGTGATGTGATATGCTACATCGAAGCCATGAAGGTGTTCAACCGCATCAAGGCAGAAAAGGCCGGCACCATCACATCTATCAACTTCAGCAGCGGCGACTCCGTAGCAGAAGATGATGTGCTGATGACGATAAAATAATTGACAATTGATAATTGACAATTGACAGTTTTCTTAATTCAAAATTCATAATTCTTAATTAAGTAAGTGGAAATACTACAGAATATATGGAACATGACCGCCTTTGCGCAGACGGGTGGTGATTATACGTTCCTCATCATGATAGTCATTGCTTGCGTATTGCTCTATCTGGGCATCGTAAAGAAGTATGAGCCGCTGTTGCTCATACCAATCGGCATGGGTGTGCTGCTTGCCAATTTCCCTGGCGGCGGCATGGGTGTGTCACAAGCAACATCAGAAGGTCTCGTAACACTGCCTGATGGTACGCAGGAAGTAATATGGGATATGCCTCTCCATAAGATAGCACACGAACTGGGCTTGATGAACTTCATTTATTATATGTGCATCAAGACGGGTTTCATTCCTCCTATTATTTTTATGGGTGTTGGTGCTCTTACCGACTTCGGTCCTATGTTGCGCAATCTGCGTCTGTCTATTTTTGGCGCAGGTGCACAGTTTGGTATCTTTGCCGTGCTGCTTTGCTCCCTCGCAATGGGCTTTACACCACAGCAGGCTGCCTCTCTGGGCATCATCGGTGGCGCTGACGGACCGACGGCTATCTTTACAACCATAAAGCTTGCACCGGAATTGCTCGGCCCTATCGCTATTGCAGCATATTCATACATGGCCCTTGTGCCTGTCATCATACCTCTTGTGGTGAAACTGCTCTGTACCAAGAAGGAACTGCTCATCAATATGAAGGAACAGGATAAGAAGTATCCTAATCAGACAGAGATAAAGAATCTCCGTGCTCTGAAGATACTCTTCCCAATCACTGTTACCATCATCGTAGCACTCCTTGTTCCTACGGCTGTCAGCCTTGTCGGTATGCTGATGTTTGGTAATCTCCTGAAAGAACTCGGTTCTATGACGGGCCGTCTCTTCGATGCTGCCAGCAATGCCATCATGAATACTGCAACAATATTCTTAGGCCTCTCAGTGGGTGCTACCATGACGAGTGAAGCATTCCTCAATATGCAGACCATCGGCATTGTGATTGGCGGTTTCCTTGCTTTCGCATTGTCTATATCAGCAGGCATCTGCATGGTGAAGATATTCAATCTCTTTACAAAGAAGAAGGTTAATCCGCTTGTTGGTGCTACAGGTCTCAGCGCTGTTCCTATGGCAAGCCGTGTGGCTAACGAGATAGCAACGCGCTACGATCCAAAGAACCATGTCCTCAACTACTGCATGGCCTCTAACATCTCTGGCGTCATAGGCTCTGCTGTCGCTGCCGGTGTGCTGATTAGTTTCTTGCAGTAGGCCCCTCCCGACCTCCCCAAGAGGGAGGAGAGGGTTTCAGGTTTCAAGTTTCAAGTGAATAGTTTTCGTTTTGGTTTTCGTACGAAGTCTCGTTTTGTTTTTTGTTTGCTCTTTGGGAGCGAATGCTCAGGACATTTTCTACCTGAAGTCTGACTCGGTGAAGGTTGTCTCTCTGCTGCGTAAGGGGCAGGCTGACAAGCCTTCAAACCTCATGCTCTACTACGCTCATCAGCTGGAGGGCATACCATACGTGGCGCAGACATTGGAGATTAGCAAGGTAGAGAAACTCATCATCAACCTCCGCGAACTCGATTGCACCACACTTGTCGAGAATGCCTTTGCCCTGGCACTCACCACAAAGCAAGGCTCTGTGCAATGGAGTGACTACTGCCGCAATCTCGCGCTGATACGCTATCGTAACGGCAAACCCGAGGGCTATCACTCACGAAACCATTACTTTCTGTGGTGGGTGGAGAACAATAGGCAGAAGAACCTCGTCACCCTTCCCGAGATACCAGCAGCCCTCCGTCAGCGTCAGGTCATAAACCTTAACTATATGTCCACGCATGTGGATAGTTATCGCATGCTGAAGGCAGGCGGTGCAAAGGTACAGAAGTCTATTCGTGATTATGAGAAGGCGTCTTTCGGAAAGGTGATGTATTACATTCCTGTCTCGCAGCTCAGCAAGAGCAAGAAGGAACTTTCATGCATCAAGGACGGTGACATCCTCGCCATCGTGACAAAGCGTCAGGGGCTCGACACCTCGCACATCGGCATAGCAGAGTGGGGGAGCGACGGATATCTCCACCTCCTCAATGCCTCAAAGATATTCAAGAAGGTAGTCCTCGACAGCCGCCCCATACATAAATATATGGCAACCCAAAAACTCCAACAAGGCGTGTGGGTGATAAGGGCGCTATAGAGGTAAGAGGTTAGAGGCAAGAGGTTAAAGGTAAGAGGTTAAAGGTTAACGGTTAAGGGTTAAAGACCTGAAACTTGAATGCACGCAAAGCGACCAGTGATGTCAAGCCGATGTTACCCCTGCGGGGAGGCTTAGTCGCTATAGGGAGAACTTGGGATTGTCTTACACCTGAAGGTATAAGCGTGCTAAAGATACGATTACGACGAAGTCAAAGAATGAAGAATTCCGATTACAAGTTTCAGGTTTCAAGTTTGAATTAAGACAAAAGCTTGCTTTTAGTATGCCGAGGCGCAGCCTAAGCTCGACCAAAGGTCAATGGCTAAACTTCGTCGATAACCGATAACCGAAAAACGATAAACGCAAATGGCGCAGAATGCAATAATAAGCATTCTGCGCCATACTTTCTACTCTAAACTTTACTCCTCCCCTAACTGGGGGAGGTCGGGAGGGGGGCTCCCTATTTCTTCAAAAACTTCAGCTCCTTTGGAAGTTTAATCCATTTGTTTTTGCCGGCTACCTTGATGGTGCTGCCTTCGAGCTGACGGAGGACGTAGGTGCTGTCGTTGGTGATGGTGAGCTCGGCATTGAGGTCTTCGGAGCCGTAGTCGTTGACCATCTCAAGACTGGCCTTCTTGCCGTCTTTGCTGATATCGACACCGGTGACAATCCATACGCGGGAGTCGGTAGTCTTCTTCAGGTATCCGAAGGTATTGCCAAGAACGTCCTGCCCGGGAATGGGAATAGTCTCTTCGTACAGGTTCAGGCGCAGGAAGACATTATATTCCTGATTGGTAACGATGCACTTAAACGGCCCGTCCGGCTTCTGCTGCGCAGAGAGAGTGAAGAGTGAAGAGTGAAGAGTGAAGAGTATGAGAAATAACTTTTTCATGTCTCAATAACCAATAACCTATAACCGTTAACCTATAACCTTTAACCGTTAACCTTTAACCCTTCTCCCGCCCTTTAAGGGAGGGTCGGGGAGGGTCTCTTTCCTGCTATCAACGTATTCTTCATCAGCGAGCAGATGGTCATCGGACCGACGCCGCCCGGAACGGGAGTGATGAAAGAACACTTTGGGGCTACATTCTCGAAGTCCACGTCGCCTGAGAGGCGGAAGCCGCTCTTGCGGGTAGCATCAGGAACGCGGGTAGTACCCACATCAATGATGACAGCGCCGTCCTTTACCATATCGGCAGTGACAAATCCCGGCTTGCCGATGGCTGCGATGATGATGTCAGCCTCACGACACTCCTTCTTCAGGTCGGCAGAGTGGGAGTGGCATACTGTTACGGTAGCGTCGCCATATTCCTTCTGCATCATGAGTTGTGCCATTGGCTTGCCCACGATGTTGGAGCGTCCGAGGATAACGCACTTCTTTCCGCTGGTAGGGATGTTGTAACGCTTCAGGAGCGTGATGATGCCCAGTGGGGTAGCGGAGATGAAGCAAGGGAGTCCGATGGACATGCGTCCCACGTTGATGGGGTGGAAGCCGTCAACATCCTTGCGGTAGTCGATAGCTTCGATAATCTTCTGCTCGTCGATATGCTTCGGCAGCGGCAGCTGTACTATGAAGCCGTCGATGTCGGCATCGTTATTGAGGCGGTTGACACACTCGAGGAGCTCTGCCTCGGTGATGTCGTCCTCGTAACGTATGAGAGTGGACTGAAAGCCGCATGCCTCGCAGGCAAGGACTTTGTTCTTGACATATGTCTCCGAACCACCATCGTGGCCTACGAGAACTGCTGCCAAGTGGGGACGCTTGCCACCACGGGCTACTATGTCGTTTACTTCCTGAGCTATTTCTGCCTTAATAGCAGCGGCTGTCGCCTTTCCGTCGATAAGTTGCACTTTGTTTAATTGATAATTGATAATTGACAATTGATAATTTTTTATTGGGGCCCTAACCTTGAAACCTGAAACTTGAAACCTGAAACCATTAAAGTTTAGGCATTCCTCCCGGGAAGCCGCCTTTCATCATGCTGGCCATCTTTGCCATGTTTGCCATGCCGCCCGGGCTGGAGAACATGCGGAGCACTTTTCGCATCTGGTCGAACTGCTTTATGAGCTGGTTGACCTCCTTGATGTCGCGTCCGGCGCCCTTCGCAATACGTTGCTTGCGGGAGAGGTTGAGGATTTCGGGATTGTGACGCTCCTTCGGTGTCATAGAGAAGATGATGGCCTCGATGCCCTTGAAGGCATTGTCGTCGATATCAACATCCTTGATGGCTTTGCCTACACCAGGTATCATGCCGGCAAGGTCTTTGATATTACCCATCTTCTGTATCTGATGTATCTGGTTGAGGAAGTCTTCGAAGTCGAACTTGTTCTTCGCCATCTTCTTCTGAAGACGCTTTGCCTCCTCAAGGTCAAACTGCTGCTGTGCACGCTCTACGAGAGACACGACATCGCCCATGCCGAGGATGCGGTCTGCCATACGCTCAGGGTGGAAGACATCGAGGGCTTCCATCTTCTCGCCGGTGCCGATGAACTTTATTGGCTTATCGACAACGTTTCGTATAGACAATGCAGCACCGCCACGGGTGTCGCCATCGAGCTTTGAGAGGATGACGCCGTCAATCTCCAGGCGTTCGTTGAAGGTCTTTGCAGTATTCACGGCATCCTGACCCGTCATGGCATCGACCACGAGGAGTGTCTCATGTGGCTCTGTAGCACGCTTGATGTCCTCGGCCTGCTGCATGAGTTCCTCGTCAATGCTCTGACGGCCGGCGGTATCGATGATGACAACATCATAGCTCTTCGCCTTTGCCTCGGCAATAGCATTGAGAGCTACCTGTACAGGGTCTGTGGCACCTTCTTCGAGATGGATAGGCACATCAACCTGCTCTGCCAATACACGCAGCTGCTCCATAGCAGCAGGACGAAACGTATCACAGGCAGCAAGGAGAGGGCGCTTGTTCTTCTGCTTCTTGAGGAAGAGAGCCAGCTTGCCTGACATCGTTGTCTTACCGGCACCGTTAAGACCTGCCATCATGATGACGGTAGGACGGCCTTCGAGATTGAGTTCTACGGCCTCGCCACCCATCAGCTCTGCCATCTCGTCGTGGACGAGCTTCACCATGAGCTGTCCCGGCTTGATGGCGGTGAGCACATTCATGCCGAGGGCCTTCTGCTTCACGGTGTCCGTGAATGTCTTGGCAACCTTATAGTTAACATCGGCATCAAGAAGTGCACGACGTACATCTTTCAGGGTTTCTGCTACGTTTATCTCGGTGATTTTACCTTCACCCTTGAGAATCTTAAACGAGCGTTCTAATCTATCGGATAAGTTTTCAAACATAAGCCTTACTCTTTCGGACGTATATTCATGGCCTGCAGCATTTCTGCCACTTCCTTGTTGATGCGTGCAGCGAAGTCCTGCATAGACATTACAGCCTGTTCACCGCCACCTTGCTGACGCATGGCAACAGTACCGTCTGCTGCCTCCTTCTCACCAACAATAACCATGTATGGTATGCGTTTTACTTCGGTGTCACGTACCTTACGGCCAATCTTCTCGCTGCGTGAGTCGATGACAGAACGTACGCCGACACTCTCGAGGTAATCCTGCACCTTCTCTGCATAGTCGATATACTTGTCAGAGATAGGAAGAATGGCAACCTGCTCCGGTGTGAGCCATAATGGGAAGTGGCCTGCTGTATGCTCGATGAGTACTGCTGTGAAGCGCTCCATAGAACCGAATGGCGCACGGTGTATCATAACAGGACGCTGCTTGGTATTGTCCTCTGCAGCATACTCCAGTTCGAAGCGGTTAGGAAGGTTGTAGTCAACCTGAATAGTACCCAACTGCCAACGGCGACCGATGGCATCCTTCACCATACAGTCGAGCTTAGGACCATAGAAGGCTGCCTCGCCAGTTTCTGTCCTTGCATTCAGTCCGCGGTCAGCACAAGCATCGATGATAGCCTGCTCTGCACTTTGCCACATCTCGTCAGTACCGATATACTTCTCCTTGTCGTTAGGGTCACGCAGAGAAATCTGGAACTCCACCTGATCGTCCTTGAAGCCGAAGATAGAGAATACGGCCTGTATGATGTCGAGCACGCGAAGGAACTCTGTCTTCACCTGGTCAGGGCGGCAGAAGATGTGTGCATCATCCTGTGTGAAAGAACGTACGCGAGTAAGTCCGTGGAGCTCACCGCTCTGCTCATAGCGATATACTGTACCAAACTCTGCACAACGGAATGGCAACTCGCGGTATGAACGTGGCTTTGAAGCGAACACCTCACAGTGATGAGGGCAGTTCATTGGCTTCAGCATATATTCCTCGTCCTCTTCAGGAGTATGGATGGGCTGGAAAGAATCCTTGCCATAGTGAGCCCAGTGGCCAGAGGTGACATAGAGATTCTTACTGCCGATGTGTGGAGTGATAACCTCCTGATAACCGAAACGCTTCTGTATGGTGCGGAGCATCTCCTGCAGACGCAGACGGAGGTCTGTACCCTTTGGAAGCCATATAGGCAGTCCCTTACCGACACGGTCGGAGAACATAAAGAGTTCCATCTCCTTACCAATCTTACGGTGGTCGCGCTTCTTAGCTTCCTCAAGCATTACGAGATATTCGTCAAGCATTTTCTTCTTTGGGAAAGAGATACCGTAGAGACGCTGCAATTGTGCCTTTGTTGCATCGCCGCGCCAGAAAGCACCGGCAACGGATGTCAGCTTCACGGCCTTGATGATGCCAGTAGATACGATGTGTGGACCCTTACAGAGGTCGGTGAAGGCACCCTGGGTATAGGTAGTGATAGAGCCGTCTTCGAGGTCTTGCTCGATGTGCTCTACCTTATATGTCTGACCCTGAGCGCTGAACTGCTTTACGGCATCAGCCTTGGAAACCTCGCAACGTACTACTGCCTCGTCCTTACGGGCCAATTCCAACATCTTATCCTCAATCTTCTTGAAGTCGCTCTCCTTAATCATCTCTCCGTTAGGAAGGAGAACATCATAGAAGAAACCGTTCTCGACAGCAGGTCCGAAACCGAACTGTATGCCAGGGAAGAGTTCCTGCAGAGCTTCTGCAAGGAGGTGGGCAGAGGTGTGCCAGAAAGCATGCTGACCCTCTTTGTCCTCGAAGCGATAGAGGTTTATCTTTGCGTCCTCGTTGATAGGACGGTTTAACTCTGTTGTCTCACCATTAACACCACATGCAACGCAGTTGCGCGCAAGAGCTGGTGAGATGCTCTCGGCAATCTGCATACCGGTTACACCATTTTCGTATTCACGGACTGAGCCGTCAGGAAAACTAATCTTTATCATTGTTCCTATATATTAATTTGTTATTTTGTTTCTTTGCAAGCCACTTCGCTTTACGTTTCTCGTATTCGTCGTGGTGGTATTCCAAAAAATTGTCGGCCATCGTTATCCTATTTATGTGAGTAGATAACGCTGATTTGTAAGCCATCCTTCATAAGCCGCGTGCTGGACATCGACATGTCGTGGGTGACTTTTGTCAGCACCTGTGTTGCTGATGTTGAGACAGTAGAGTAGGTCGTCTCAACCGGAATGAGTGTCACCTTGTTCCAGTTTGGAGATACATTGCCAGCCTGCTTCTTACGATAGAGATTGGAAATAAGGATGGATATGTTGTTAAAGGTATATCCGTTGGTCTTTGAGCCATATGTAGCAATATAGGTATTACGGAAATTTGCTACCTTCTGGTTGTCAAAGAAGTCGGAAATACTGTCTGTCGGTATCATGAGGATATTCTTTGGAACATTGAATGCATATTCGTTAATGTATTCATTATTGATTCTCGGAATGAAAACACGCGCTGTATTGAGGGTGTCATTCTCGTGTCCGTTCATGATGTCCTCCACAGGCAACTCTAGCTCTGTCCATATACCGGCAGGAGATTTGATATAGGTGCATGTGTTGTTATCAAGAAGTTTCTGCAGTTCCGTATCGCTTTGTGAGAGGCTGCTCTTTTGTATCACCTCTTCTGTACCGCCAAAGCCGGAGTACAATGGCTGTTCTTGGACTACGCCAACATAGGCGACAACAAGACGTGCAGCATATATGGTAGCGATATTACCTATGCCTCCTGCATGCTTGATATAGAAACCCGGACAGATGTTATGAGTGAATTTATACTGATTGAGGAAATTTTCATGTGTGGCTGGGTCGTAGAATTTCCTCATGAGATATGTTCCGTAGTTGTTGTATTTTACAGTAGGATCATTTTTATCATAAATGGAATCGTTCAGTCCGATGCTGATATAGTTGGTGAAATTAGCCTTCGCACGTTCTGCATCACTGAAAATGTGATTACTGGTAGTATAGGTCATGTAACTGTTGACCGTTCCTTTACCAGTACGAATCATATTAAGAGCCTCAGGATCAAAATCGACATAATACGTCACACCCTCTTCATATGGCTCTGACATCTCACGAACAGAAACTTTCATAGGCGATAGGGAATCACCAACAGAAGATAGCACATATAACTCCAGCCAGCATGAGTCGGCCTCAACCTGCTTCCATCTTTCAATAGCTGGATTATACTTTGCAGGATCGATATTGACACTCATGACGTCAGGAAACTGATGCATACCTATAGTACGCATCTGGGTCATATAATTACATGTGAGGTAGCAATCTGTCTCCAAGTCCTTTGCCTTACCTAAATAGCCATTCCTGCCACGTGAGAACACGTTGGAGGATTTGACTGATTTGGAGGTGATAGGGTAGGTTGCTGCCGTCTCACTAAATGTCCTCTCAATGTCAGTAAGCGAGGTACCAATAGTATCGGTAGTCTCGGTACAAGAGCCTAATAGAAGAATATATATAAAAAGGTATAAGGGTATGAAACGTTGTCTCATTGTTAGATTTTGTCCTATACTTTATTGTAAAACTCAGTATATTTCTTTATAATTTCATCTTGGTCAACCTTCTTCAATATCTTCTTCTTATTGGTTTCTGAGAGATATTTCATGAGATTCTTGTTGTAATTTTCAGAAGCAAGAATGATACCATGAGAATAGTCGATGGCTGACTGTGCTGTTTTAATAGAATCTTTTTCAAAGAGTGTTGTGATGACTTTTGCATGATTTACAACAGGTTCGTCCGCATAGAGTTTCCTAAGCAGGAATGGTACCTGATGTGTTATAGTTCCCTGACAGTGGATAATATCGGGAACCCATCTGAGTTTCTTTACTGTTTCAATGACTCCGCGAGCGAAAAACTCTGCATGTATTCCACCTTTGGCATGAGTTTTTTTGATATTCTTCTTGCCGTATAGTTCCTCGTTGTCAATGAAATACACCTGTGCCTTTGAGCCTACGATGCTTGCAACCTTAATGAGCAAAGGGAGGTCCAGCTCACCAATGGAGATATTGATGCCAGAAAGGCGAATGACCTCGTGGAGCTGGCCGCGTCGTTCATTGATGGTACCCCATCGCGGCATGAAGGTGCGGGTTTCAAAACCCGCATCCTGTATGCCACAAGAGATTTCTTTGCACATTATTGACATTGGCGTCTCTTCTACATAAGGCGCTATGTCTTGATTTATAAAAAGAATCTTTTTCATTAAAGGTTATTTTTACATTGGTATGCATCCGTGCTTCTTAGCAGGCAGATGCTGCTGCTTTGTCTGCAACTGTGCCAATGCACGGCAGATACGGAAGCGGGTGTTACGTGGTTCGATGACATCATCGATATAACCATATTTCGCTGCCTGATAAGGATTAGCGAACAAATCAGAGTATTCTTGTTCTTTCTCAGCAAGGAATGCTTTAACGTCACCACCTTCTTCTTTTACCTGCTTTGCACCTTTTGCCTGAAGTACTGCAACTGCGCCAGCGGCACCCATTACAGCAATCTCTGCTGATGGCCAAGCAAAGTTGATGTCGGCACGCAACTGCTTACAACCCATCACGATGTGTGAACCACCATAACTCTTTCTCAGGGTAACAGTAACCTTTGGCACAGTAGCCTCACCATAAGCATAGAGCAGTTTTGCACCATGAAGGATTACGGCATTGTATTCCTGACCTGTTCCTGGGAGGAAGCCTGGTACGTCAACAAGTGATACGATAGGAATATTGAAAGCATCGCAGAAACGTACGAAGCGTGCGCCCTTACGGGATGCATTAACGTCAAGCACTCCGGCGTAAGCAGAAGGCTGGTTGGCAACGATACCTACTGACTGACCGTTGAAGCGTGCAAAACCAACGATAATATTCTTTGCAAACTTAGGCTGTACTTCAAAGAACTCACCTTCGTCGGTAATGGCGCTGATGACTTTGTACATATCATAAGCCTGATTAGGATCTTCTGGGATAATCTCGTTCAGGGAGTCATCAAGACGGTCAATAGGGTCATTGCACTCTACACGAGGTGTCTCCTCCATATTATTAGAAGGAATATAAGACATGAGGGTCTTAATCATCTCGATACCTTCTTCCTCTGTCTTCGCTGTGAAGTGTGTAACACCTGACTTAGAGCTATGAACAGAAGCACCACCAAGATGCTCTGCATCAATGTCTTCACCTGTAACGGTCTTTACCACTGCAGGACCTGTGAGGAACATATATGATGTACCTTCCATCATCAGTGTGAAGTCGGTAAGAGCAGGAGAATAAACCGCACCACCGGCACAAGGACCGTATATCATAGAAATCTGTGGAATAACACCAGAAGCAAGGATGTTACGCTCGAAAATCTCACCGTAACCGGCAAGAGCGTCGATACCCTCCTGAATACGAGCACCACCTGAGTCGTTGATACCAATAACAGGAGCACCCATAGTCATTGCCATATCCATTACCTTACAGATTTTCTCTGACATTGTCTTTGAAAGAGAACCACCGTTTACGGTAAAGTCCTGTGCAAAAACATATACTAATCTGCCATCGATAGTACCTGAACCTACAACGACACCATCTCCGAGGAACTGCTTCTTTTCCATACCGAAGTTGGTGCAACGGTGGAGTTTGAACATATCATATTCTTCGAAAGAACCTTCGTCAAGAAGTTGTGCTATTCTCTCACGAGCGGTAAACTTGCCGCGTTCATGCTGCTTCTCAATAGCTTTTTCGCCACCACCGAGACGTGCCTTTTCACGATTCTCGATGAGCTTCTTTATCTTATTTGCTTGTATTGACATAGTTGATATTATGCTTTATACCTTTATTATACAATTTTACTTCTTTGGCTCGCAGAGCTCTGTCAGGATACCTGCAGTGAATTTAGGATGCAGGAAACCTATCATCATATTCTCTGCACCTGGACGTGGAGCCTTGTCGATAAGACGTATTTCCTTTGACTCACATTCAAGGAGAGCTTCCTGAACACCATCTTCAACAGCGAATGCTACGTGATGAACGCCCTTACCACCATTCTCAAGCCACTTTGCTACAGCTGACTCAGGAGATGTTGGTTCCAGAAGTTCCAATTTTACTTCGCCTACCTTCAGGAAAGCGGTCTTTACCTTCTGGTCTGCTACTTCTTCAACTGCATAACACTTAAGTCCGAGGACATTCTCAAAAAATGGAAGTGCTTCTTCGATACTCTTTACACCTATTCCCAGGTGGTCAATTCTTGAAATTTTCATTGTTGTATAATAATTTTTAGTTTGTTATTCTTATTTATGTAATTATTTCTTATGACAGGAATCCCAACAGCGCACCTGCTGCAACTGCAGAACCTATTACACCGCCTACGTTTGGGCCCATGGCGTGCATGAGGAGGAAGTTGTGACGGTCGTATTCAAGTCCGAGGTTGTTGGAAATACGTGCTGCCATTGGAACGGCACTCACACCGGCATTACCGATAAGTGGGTTAATCTGATTATCCTTTGACAGGAACAGGTTCATAAACTTCACGAAGAGTACGCCGCTGGCTGTTGCAATGATGAAGGCCAGAGCACCGAGGAAGAAAATCTTGATGGTGTCGATAGTGAGGAATACACTTGCCTGTGTAGAGCAACCGACAGTAAGACCGAGAAGTATTACGATAGCATTGTTCAAAGCATTTGTTGCTGTCTTTGCCAGACGGTCTGTCTTTCCGCTTTCCTTCAGCAGGTTACCGAAGAACAACATACCCAACAGTGGAAGACCGGAAGGTACGATGAAGGTTGTCAGCAACAGACCGATGATAGGGAAGAGGATTCTCTCTGTCTGAGAAACCTGACGACCTGGCTTCATTTTGATGACACGCTCCTTCTTTGTTGTCAGCAGACGCATAACGACTGGCTGCAAAACAGGAACGAGTGCCATATAAGAATAAGCACATACTGCAATAGCACCGAGGAAACTTGGGCACAGCTTGCTTGAAAGGAATATCGCAGTAGGACCATCAGCACCACCAATGATTGCGATAGAGGCTGCCTGATTTGGTTCGAAACCTAATGCCAAAGCAATCATGTATGCTCCGAAAATACCAAACTGTGCAGCAGCACCGATAAGAATCAGCTTAGGATTACTGATAAGGGCTGAGAAGTCTGTCATCGCACCGATGCCTAAGAAGATAAGCGGTGGATACCATCCTTGACGAACACCCTGATAGAATATATTCAATACGGAACCTTCTTCATACAGGCCTACTTCCATTCCGGGAACGAATGGTATATTACCAACGATGATACCCATTCCTATCGGAACAAGCAGCAGAGGTTCAAAATTATGCTTTATGGCAAGCCAAATGAACAGAGCACCTACTGCTATCATGAGTAAGTTCTCATATTGGCATTGCGCAACACCTGTGAGATTCAAGAAAGTCTCAAGGTTGTTAACTATAAAATCACCTATACTCATAAATGTTCTGAATTATTAAGATGTTTAAGAGTTAGGCTATTGTTACGAGAACAGCACCTTCCATTACTGTTTCTCCTTCCTTAACCATAATACTTGTGATCGTACCGGCATTCTCTGCTTCGATGTTGTTCTGCATCTTCATTGCTTCGAGGATACATACGGTATCACCGACAGCAACAGCATCACCAACCTTTACAGGAATAGCTGTAATAGTACCAGGCAATGGAGAGCAAACCTTTGTACCTTCACCAGCCTGAACAACAGGTTTTGCCTCTTCTGCTGCCTTTGGTGCAGGACCTTCAACCTTTGCAGGCTGTGGCTTTGGAGCAATAGGCTTAGCGATTGTCTTACCAACAGAGATAGGTTGCTTCATCTCTACATCAAAATCAATACCATTAACGGTAACCTTTGCCAGGGTACCCTCTACCTCGAGGATTTCTACTTCGTAATCAACACCCTGTACTGTATATTCATATTTTGCCATAATCTAATAAAGGAATAGTATTTTTTATAAGTTGTTAAAATGATGCTCAGCCCATGAAGTCTGGTGCTCCTTAATTGTCAGAACGCCTGATTCTACATCGTGAACATCTTCCTGATACTGCATCAGGGCCATAGAGATGACTGCAATGTAAATCTCCTTGTCACGTCCTCTTGTCTCAAGTCCGTCCTGAAGGATGTTCTTTGTAATCTGTCGTACCTCTTCAATCTTCTTACCTGTCTCAATGATAGGCTTGATAGGTTGAACTGTGGCAATCTTCTTCTGACGGTCTGCCACGAAACCAAAGATTTTGAAGAATACAAACAATAACGCAAGGCACAGGAATACGACACTCATGCACAGAATAGAAATTCCAAAGCCATGAGGGTCATCTTGCTTCAGCCTTGCCATTATGTCGGCATTTGCTCCTTCATAAGCGAGAGCGTCGGTAACCATCGCTCCGCAAGCAAGTAATGTAAATAGATAACGTTTCATTATTGTGAATTATAAAAGTATTATTTCTTCGACATTAAGAACAGCAAATAAGAACTATCAGCTGTGCTGTAAAGATTCTCAGGAACATTGACAATGGATAAACCGTGGAGTATCCGATTGATGGAGCATCCTTAGAACAAGTGGCATTTGCAAAAGCCAGTGCTGGTGGGTCGGTGCAAGCACCTGCCATCATACCCATTATTGTGAAATAGTTGAACTTGTACACCTTTCTGGTAATAACACCCATGATAAGGAGTGGCAGTACTGTAATAAGGAAACCACATCCTACGTAGAGCAGTCCGTCACCATCGACAACAGTCTTTACGAAGTCAGCTCCTGCTTTTATGCCCACAGAGGAAAGGAATAGAACGAGTCCTATCTCTCGGAGCATCAGATTTGCAGAGGTGGTAGTGTATGTTACCAGTTTAGCCTTGTAACCATAACGGCCTATCAGTATGGCAATAATCAGCGGACCACCTGCAAGACCCAGTTTCAAAGGTACAGGAATACCAGGAACTGCGAAAGGCATGCTACCAAAGATAAGACCAATGATAATACCTACGAATATGGTAGCAATATTTGGAGTATCAAGACGCTTTTCCATATTTCCCAATACAGAAGATACACGTCCTACACTTACCTTGTCACCAACGACCATAACTTTATCACCAACCTGAAGTGGAAGGTCTGGGCGTGCAAAGATTTCCATGCCCTGACGGGTAACTCTGGTGACATTAACACCATACACACTTGAGAAATGTAGTTTTGCTGGTGTCTTACCATTTATCTCTGGTCGGGTAATAAGAATGCGGCGGGAAACCATCTGCTTTGTCTTTTCCTGCTCGGCAAATTCCGGTACGACAGTCTCTCTTCCGATGAATGCCTGTACAGCAGTAGCGTCAGCTTCAGGACAAACGATGAATATCTTATCTTCAAGTTCAAGGGTAGTGCTACTCTTTGGGATAATCAGTTCGCCGTTGCGCAATATTCTTGAGCAGATGAAGTCACGCTTCAGGAAGTCGTGAATCTCAAGAATGGTATGACCTGCAAGAAATTCGTTCTTTACGATAAGATGCATAAAGTGTGGCTTTGATGTAGCATCATCCTCCTTTGAATTCAGCGCATCTTCTTCCTTATCCAACTTTATGTGGCAGAGATATCTGACAGCAATTGTTGCACTGATAATACCAATAACACCTAAAGGATAAGCGCAGGCATATCCGTTTGCTATTGCAGGAGTGGCATCTCCCATAATGCTAGTAAGGGCTTCCTGTGCAGCACCGAGACCTGGTGTGTTTGTGACAGCACCATACAAGGTACCAATCATCATTGGGAGGTTGCGTGGGTCACTTGTGTCAAAGAAAATGAAATAGCAAGCGAACATCACAGCAATGTTCAACAGTATGATGGATACTGCCATAAGGTTCAGTCTGACGCCTCCTTCCTTGAAACTGGAAAAGAAGCCCGGGCCTACCTGCAGTCCAATCATGAAGACAAACAGTATCAAACCGAAATCTTGAACAAAATTTAGAGTTGGCAATGGAGCGGTGAGTCCAAAGTGTCCGGCTACGATACCAGCAAACAAAACAAAGGTGACACCAAGTGAAATGCCACCGATCTTGATTTTACCCAGATATACGCCAACAGCAATGACGAGAGCGTATAGCAGAGCAATGTGTGCTATGCTTTCTGTATTTGTAAATAGATTAATTAGCCAATCCATATCTATTTAGGTGTTTTTGTTAAAATTAACGCGTGCAAAGGTACAAAAAAATCGTCAATAAACAAAGATAACAAGTAAAAGTTTTTGCATTTTATAATTTTTTTGTACTTTTGTTGCCATTATGAGAAAAGTATTAGTTCTATCTTTACTGATTTATTCAAGTTTTCTTTCTGCAAAATTGAATATTGATGCTAACGGCTATCATGTTTGTGATTTGTCAGGGTTGTGGGATTTCCAGATTGACAGGAATGATGTCGGAGAAAAGGAAAAATGGTATGAGCCAGGCTGTCAGTATAATGACAAGATACAGCTTCCAGGCTCTATGCCAGAACGCCTGAAGGGTGATGACGTTACTGTCAATACCCAATGGGTGGGCGGCTTGTACGACTCATCATACTACCGTAATCCTTACATGGAGAAATACCGCGTTGAAGGTAATGTGAAGGTGCCGTTTTTCCTTACTCCTGTGAAGCATTATGTGGGCAAGGCGTGGTATAAGTACACCTTGAAATGTGATAAGGGCTGGTCCTCCGATGATGCTGTCCTGTACCTTGAGCGTCCCCATATCGCTACGAAGGTGTGGGTGAACGGGAAACTCATTGGAGAGAAGAATTCATTGTCTGAGCCGCATGTATATAATATTCCTTTAAATAAGGATGCAGAGGAATATACGATAGTGATTTGTGTCGATAACCGTCTGGAGGCAGCGAATGTCGGCAAGGATTCACACTCTGTTTCGGACCAGACACAGGGCGACTGGAACGGTATCGTCGGAAAGATAGAACTGCGCGAATACAACCCGATAAGTTATGTTTCCGTTTATCCGGATATCGACAAGAAAGAGGCCAAGGTTACAATAAAATTTGCAAAGAAGATTAGCGGCACTCTTGTGTTGGAGGCCGTGTCTTTTAACACTGACAAACAACACGTTGTAAAGTCTGTGCCCGTTCAGGTGAAGGATGCAGATACCCAGGAGGTTGTGCTTGCTATGGGTGACGACATGCTCCTGTGGGATGAGCATTCTCCGCAGTTATATCATCTGACAGCAACGTTGACGCAGAAGAATGTTGTCCGCACAAGTGAGACATACTTCGGAATGAGGAAGATAGAAATCCGTGGTAAGATGTTCTATGTCAACGGTAAGGAAATCCAATTGCGAGGAACCGTGGAAAACTGTGACTTCCCGAATACCGGCTATCCTCCAACAGACCTAAAGTCGTGGATTTCTTTCTATGACAAATGCAAGCAGTGGGGCCTGAATCATGTGCGCTTCCATACCTACTGTCCTCCGGAGGCTGCATTCTTAGCTGCTGATATGACGGGAATGTATATCCAGCCGGAAGGTCCGTCGTGGCCTAATCACGGCGTAAAGTTGGGTAGGGGAGAGTTTATCGACAAATACCTTTATGACGAGGCCATCCGCATCTGCGACACCTACGGCAATCACCCTTCGTTCACATTCTTTGCCTTCGGTAATGAGCCTGCTGGAAACTGGGTGAAATGGTCCACGGAAAAGACTGCCATGATAAAGCAGTATGATACCCGTCATCTGTATTGCGGCTTCAGTGTTGGTGGCGGATGGGCTTGGCAACCTGGCAGCGAGTTTGCTGTGAAGGCCGGTGCCAGAGGACTTGATGAGTGGAGCCGCTCAAAGCCGGAGTCGATGAAGGATTTTTCGGTGAAGATAAACACCTACAACGGCAAGGATATGCCGGGGACGCCTATCACGATGCCTTTCGTGAGCCACGAGACTGGTCAGTGGTGTGTCTTCCCGAACTTTGACGAGATTCATAAATATACTGGTGTTAATCGTGCCAAGAACTTTGAGATTTTCCGCGACATCCTTACAGAGAACAACATGGGTGCGATGGCAAAGAAGTTCCTCCTTGCATCTGGAAAACTGCAGGCGCTGTGCTATAAGTATGAGATAGAACGTACATTGCGCACTCCGAATTATGCAGGCTTCCAGCTGCTGTCGTTGAACGACTACAGCGGTCAGGGAACTGCCTTGGTGGGACTGACAGATGTGTTCCTCGATGCTAAGGGTTATATCACAGACAGCGAATTTAAGGAGTTCTGTTCCGATGTTGTGCCGTTGGCAAAATTTCCTAAGTTCACATACACCCCGTCAGAGAGTTTTGATGCCGACATCGTGCTTAACAACTTCTCGGGCAAGGAACTGAGCGGCAACCTGTATTGGACCGTCACCTCCTCTGACAATTCGTTCGTAAAGAAAGGCCAGTGGGACAATCTCCGCTGTCCTGTAGGTCAGAACAATGCTGTCGGACATCTTTCAGTTTCGCTCAGCGATGTCTCCGAGCCCACCAAGCTGACACTCTCTGTATATAATGCCGAGATGCAGGCAAAGAACCACTGGGACTTCTGGGTGTATCCGCAAATTACTGCGGCAGAGAAACTCGGGAAGAATTTCCTCATTACCGACACCCTCGACAGTAAGGCCCTAAAGGTTCTTGAGAAGGGCGGCAAGGTGTTGCTGTGTGCCGCAGGGAAGGTCACCTACGGCCGCGAGGTGAAGCAATATTTCACTCCCGTTTTCTGGAATACATCATGGTTTAAGATGCGCCCTCCTCACACCACAGGCGTATATATAAATAATGAACATCCGATATTCCGCAATTTCCCTACCGACGACCATAGCGACCTGCAGTGGTGGGAACTGCTCAACAAGGCACAGGTGATGCAGTTTACGGATTTTCCTGCCGACTTCCAGCCTCTGGTGCAGAGCATCGACACATGGTTCGTGAGCCGTAAGATTGGTATGCTCTTCGAGTGTAACATCGGCAAGGGCCGCCTCGTGATGACCACGATGGACATCACCAACAACCTCGACTCACGCCTCGTGGCACGTCAGATGAGAGAGTCGATAATCAACTACATGCAGTCAGAGGATTTCCGTCCGCAGTGGAGTCTCGACGCGCAACTGATAAAAGATCTTTTTGTAAAAGTAGCAGGAGAGGTGAATATGTACACCAACGATTCTCCTGATGAACTCAAACCAAAACTTAAGTAATTATGGCAACAAGAACAAAAAAGAATGTAAAAGATAGTAATGCAAATGCAGAGGTAAAGACAGAGGCTGCTGAGGTAGTTGCTGAGGCAAAGCCTAAGAAGACTGTTCGCAGGAGGCCCGTGAAGAAACAGCAGCCACAGGCGCAGGCATCTGAGGCGCAACCTAAGGAGCAGCCAGTGAAAGCACAGCCTAAGGAGCAGCCAGTGAAAGCACAGCCTAAAGAGCCTGTGAAGAAGCCGCAGACAGCAGAGCCGCAGCCTAAACAGCAGCCGGATGTGCAGGTGCAGATTATTCCTGAACCGCTGCCGCTGCCTAACATCACTATACACAACATCATAGAACTGCAGCAGGCTCCGATGCGTGCCATCATCCTCAGCGATGCGCAGATACAGGTGCTCTCGATGGATGAGATTATAAAGCGCCACAAGTTCTTGCAGGAAACCCTTGCAAATGTTCTCGACTATGATGTTGTCATCTCCGACACGAACGTATGGCTAGAACTGCTTTTCGGCAAAGCACCGTCTGGACAGACTGCTGCTGGTGGCGATGCAAAGCCTGCAGCGCAGCCTCAGAGACTGCTGTACGAACGCCAGCTTGAGTTTATCTCAAAGATGTGTGCCTATCGTGGCGGACGTTTTATGATGATGTCCGAGACCTATGAAGAGATAGACCGCTTTGCCTGTCTCCTTGATCCTCAGAACTATAAGGATGCAGATTTTTCTGACAATAGCGTCTGCCTCAATGCGGCTGCACGCCTGGCAAAGCGCCTCATCCTGCAGCAGCAGCGTGAAAACCGCCTGCGCATCGACGGCATCGGGGCAGAGTCGCATCATGCCTCTTTTGCCGACCCTGCTATCGTCCGCAGGGTGACAGAACTCTTTGCCGAGGGCAAGAAGGTGTTGCTACTCACTAACGATGCTTCCGTCGCAATACGCACGATGGGCGTGTGTGACGACCTGCAGCGCTATAACAATATCTCCGACGAGGAGTGGAACAAGCATTATGTTCCCCTTCGTCCGATGGTCTTCATGTTCGAGGATTTGCGCCTGCTTGAGAGCTATACCCGTCAGTATCACTTTATCCAAATGGCATCAGGTCAGCCTTGGATGTGTGATGTGGAGCCTGCTATGCATCGTGAGAAGGTAGCACCGTTGACAATGTGCGACGAAGCCTTCGTTCCGGGCGACAAGCGAAAGACGGACAACCTTTTCCCCGAACGTCTGTTCCAGAGTAGGGTAGTGGCAGAACCATCTGCTGCGAAGGAAGCCTCAGCCCACAAGGCTGCCCCCAAGCCTGAGCAAAAACCAAGACCCAAGCGGCACAGACCGCAGAAAGTGGTTAAGAGTTAAAAGTTAAGAGTTAAAAGTTAAAAGATAGCCTACGCACTAACCTCTATGCCGAGGGTGGTGGAGCAGGCGATGTCCAGTCCTTTAAATATAAGGTGGTCATCAACTGTGATATCATGCTCACAATATGGCATGATGGTTTTTGCCATACCACCGGTGGCTATCAGCTTCGGAGCCTTGTATGCCTCGGTGTCGGGCAGCTCTGAGATAATTTTTTCTATTATTCCGTCAATCATGGCAGCGGTGCCATATACTATGCCGCTGTGCATATTGTCGAGAGTATTCTTGCCGATGACATTGTGCGGATGCTCTATGGTGATGGAAGGCAACTGCGATGCTCTGTTGCTAAGGGCAGCAAGAGATGTCTTCGTGCCTGGAATTATCATACCTCCGAGGAAACGTCTGCTCTCATCAATAACGCTGATGGTAGTAGCCGTTCCCATGTCGATTATGATAGCAGGAGTACCATAATGGCATATAGCACCTATCGCATCGGCCAGCCTGTCTTTTCCCACCTGTGACGGAGACTCCACGTCAAAGGTCATAAAGCGTTTGGCATGTTCTATGGAGAAAAACAGCGGGGTTACTCCTGTGAGGTCTGAGATGGCCTGCGCTATGTCGTCATTGACTTCTGGTACAACAGACGAGATAAACACCTTTGATATCTGTGAGAAATCAATCTTATATTTCTTTGAACCAGTATAAAGTTCATGACGATAGTAGGCCATCGTCTGGTCTTTCAGGGTTTTATAGCGCCATGTCTTGAAGATTGCGCCACTGTCGTCTGTTACGGCAACAACAACGGTAGAGTTGCCGATGTCAATTAGCAAATGCATGAGTCAAGAATTTTGTCAGCAGTCTCTTCCTTGCTGCATAGTGGCAATTCGGTTACTGCTGTTGGGGTGATAATGGTTATTTCGTTGGTGTCACACTGGAATCCGCTCTTTCCGGCAGAGATAGTGTTGGCACAGATAATGTCAGCATTTTTCTTCAAGAGTTTCTTGCGTGAGTTCTCGATGAGGTTTTCTGTCTCCATAGAGAAACCGACAAGCAACTGGTTTTCCTTCTTATGCTCACCGAGGAAAGCGAGGATGTCGTTTGTACGCTTCAATGCTATCTTTGCCTCCTCGTCATCGTTGCTTTTCTTTATCTTCTGGTCTTTGTATTCCGCAGGGGTATAGTCAGCAACGGCAGCACATGCTATGATGATGTCGAAATAGTCGTAGTGTGTTGTCACTACGTTGTACATATCTTCTGCCGAGGTGACATTTACGAGATGTACTCCCATATAAGGCTCTATGGCCACTGGACCGGATATCAATGACACCTCGGCACCACGCAGCGCAGCCATCTTTGCAAAGGCATATCCCATCTTGCCTGAAGAGTGGTTGGTGATATATCTTACTGGGTCAATAGCCTCCTGGGTCGGTCCTGCTGTGATGAGGATTTTCTTTCCTGCAAAATCTTTCTCCTTTGCTACCTGCAACATGATATGCTGCATAAGAATTTCCTCGGAAGGCATCTTGCCGCTGCCGATATCGCCACATGCCAGACGTCCGGAAGCAGGCTCGATGATGGTATAGCCGTAGCTCTCCAACTTCTTGATGTTGTCCTGCAGTATTGGGTTCTCCCACATTCCTGTGTTCATTGCGGGAGATATGATGACAGGAGCCTTTGTCGCCATCACTGTTGTCGTCAGCATATCGTCACATATTCCTCCTGCAATCTTGCCAATTACGTTTGCTGTACATGGGGCAATAAGGATGAGGTCTGCTGCCTTTGCCAGTGAGACATGTTTTACGTCGAAAGAGAAGTTTCTGTCAAAGGTGTCAACGATGCATTTGTTTTCTGTCAGCGTCTCGAAGGTCATAGGAGTAATGAACTGACATGCGTTCTTTGTCATGATGACATGCACATCAGCGTGCTGCTTTACCAGCATAGATGCCAGGTTGGCAATCTTATATGCCGCAATGCTTCCCGTTACTCCCAGTACTATGGTTTTTCCTGCTAACATAATAATCCGTGTTTCTCGTAGTTTGCTTTTCTCGTAATGGCGTTATTGTCATCCACGAAAATCACTGTCGGCTTATGGCTTTTTGCCTCTTCAGGAGTCATATTGGCATAAGCCATGATGATGATTTTGTCACCAGGGTCTACGAGCTTGGCAGCAGCACCGTTAAGGCATATTATGCCCGAGCCGGCTTCTCCTGCAATGGCGTATGTCTCAAGGCGGTTACCATTTGTGATGTCTGCTATCTCCACCTTTTCGTATTCCTGTATTCCCGATTCGCGGAGCAGGTCAGAATCGATGGTGATACTGCCGACATAGTTAAGGTCTGCCTGCGTGACAGTAGCCCTGTGTATCTTAGACTTCAGTAGTATTATCTGCATATAAAGTTATCTATGAGTCTTGTTTTACCAATGTAAACAGCTATGGCAACGAGTGTCTCGCCTTCGATGGTATCTACACGCTGTATATTCTCGAAATCCACGACCTCCACATAGTCTATGCGTGCCAATGGCTCTGTCTTTATGTTTGTCGTAATGATGTCTATTATCTTCTTTGCAGACTTCTCACCTTCCTCAATAGCCTTCTTTCCGAGTTTCAGACTTTGTGAGAGAATCAACGCAGCCTTGCGCTCTTCTGGTGAGAGGTAAGTGTTGCGGCTTGACTTTGCAAGTCCGTCCTCTTCGCGGATTATTGGGCATGCTACAATCTCGATAGGGAAGTTGAGGTCTCTTGCAAAACGCTTTATCGTTGCCAGCTGCTGAGCATCCTTCTGACCAAAGTATGCACGATCAGGACATACTATGTTGAAGAGCTTTCCAACGACAGTGCAGACGCCTCTGAAGTGTATAGGACGCACAGCACCGCAGAGCAGTTCTGTTGTCTCTGTTGTGTCGATGAATGATGTGAAATGTCCTGGATACATCTCGCTTGGCTCTGGGTTGAAGATAAGGTCTCCACCTGCTTCGCTAACCTTCTCCATATCGCGGTTGATGTCGCGTGGATAGGTAGCCAAATCCTCGTTAGGGCCAAACTGTATTGGGTTAACGAAAACTGAAACCACAGTGCGGTCATTCTGTTCTACAGACTTCTTTATCAGGCTCTGATGACCCTCATGCAGGTATCCCATAGTAGGCACCAGTCCTACAGTGAGTCCTTCTTTCCTCCATGAAGAGACAATCTCTCTAACCTCTGCTATTGTGTGTACGAGTTGCATATCTGATGTTTAGTAACTGTGTTTAGTGAAATGTATGTTCTTTATCTGGGAAAGTATGGTTTGCTACTTCCTCCTTGTATTGCTTGAATGCTTCCAACAGGGTGTCATGAACATTGGCATACTGCTTCACGAACTTTGGTACGAAGCCGTTACTGTAGCCAGCCATATCCTGCCAAACCAATACCTGTGCATCGCACTTGTTGCCTGCACCGATTCCAATGGTTATGGCATCTGTAGATTCTGTTATCTGTGCTGCTATTGATTCTGGCACACACTCCAGCGTTATAGCAAAGGCGCCAGCCTCTACAACTGCTTTGGCATCATCAAGAATCTTCTGCGCAGATTTCTCTGTCTTTCCCTGAACCTTAAAACCTCCGAGGGTGTTGAAACTCTGTGGAGTCATTCCTATGTGTGCTACAACAGGTATTCCGGCTTCTGTGATAGCCTTTATTCTGTCTGCATATTCCACACCACCTTCCAGCTTTACAGCCTGGCAGTTGGTCTCGCTTATTATGCGTCCGGCATTGATGACAGCATCCCTTACAGATGTCTGGTATGACATAAACGGCATGTCAACCATAACGAAAGTATTTTGTGCACCACGACAAACGGCTTTGCCATGATGTATCATATCTTCCACAGTAACGGCAAGGGTGTTGTCATATCCCATTATGACATTTCCCAATGAGTCGCCCACAAGTATCATATCGACACCAGCTTCATCTATCGTCTTTGCTGTGAGATAGTCATAGCAGGTAAGGACACTGAGACCTCTCTTACCCTTGAGACTTAGAAAATCAAATATTGTCTTTTTCATACGGGGTGCAAAGGTACGAATAAGTGAGCAAAATACCAAACAAAAATAATATTTTTTTATTTTTGGTTGAATTTTCGAACGAAAGTACCTTCGATGTGGGCATCAAAGGTACGAAAAATAAACGAAAACGAAAACGAAAACGAAAACTTTTTTTATTTTTGGTGTAAAAAAAGGGAAATATAATCGAAATATTTAAGGTACTTTGTACCTTTGAGGTCATGAAAGTTGTAATTTTAGGTTCAGGAAATCTCGGCACCCAGTTGCGTTATGCCCTTTTGGATGCAGGTCATGAGATACTTCAGGTGTGGCATCGCAATGAGAATATTGTTGCTGGTGCTGATGTCTATATCATCTGTGTAAAGGATGATGCTATCAACATAGTTTTCAGTCAGATAGAGCAGAGTGGGGTACTGCAAGCCACTCCTTCTCCTGTTGTCGTCCATACAGCCGGTAGTGTGCCTATGGGAAGTCTGTCGGGAGTGCTTTATCCTATGCAGTCTTTCTCAAAAGACAAGAGGGTTGATTTCTCTGAGATTCCTATCTTTATAGAGGCTGCCAATGCTGATGCCAAGAAGGTTATCGAAGAACTTGCCAATAGCATTTCCAAGTATGTCACAGAGGCTGATTCCGAAACCCGTAAGAAACTGCATCTTGCTGCTGTCTTTGCTTCTAATCTCTCAAATCACTGCTATCGTCTTGCAGAGAAACTCGTAGAGAAGGAAGGGCTTGATTTCAAACTCTTCGGCCCCCTTATTCGTGAGACAGCATCCAAGGCCTGTATCATGTCTCCGAAGGATGCCCAGACGGGTCCTATGAGGCGTGGCGACAAGGAGGTGATAAAAAAACAGATGGCCATGATTGATGACCATCTGACACGTGAAATATATCGTCTTTTTGCTGAGTCTATTAGCAGGGATTATTAGTTCTTGCGCTTTGCCACACGCTCCATTGTGATGTGCTTGAACTTATTCATTGCCTTATGTACCTGATACACCTTCATTGGTGATATCACCTTGCAGAATTTTGCGTGATATTCTATTTCTATTTTCTTTATCTGCAAATCCAGGTCATCAACGTCCTTTAACAGCTTTGTAGCCTCTTTGTCGTTTTGTGGCTTTGCCTGGGCGAACTGACGATATTGCCTGAAGAGAGTTCTCTGCTTCTGCAACATCTCCCTGAATACAGGCATAAATGCAACTGTCTCCTGTTGTGTCAGCTGCGCCTCTTTCACTATGAAAGCCTCCTGGGCGCGTGCAAACTGCTCAGGGTTGAATTTATGTTCCTTGTCAGGACGGTCATGATGCTTTGGTGGCTGTGCATTCACAGTAAGTGTTGTGAGCATCAGCGCCAATATAAAGAAAAATTGTCTTATATTCATTAAAGTGGGTATTTTAAGAAAATTAGTTTTCTGATAAGTATTTGTAAATATCATCCTCGTCAACCATAGCATAGTCGATGTAGTCATTGACATATTCCTCGCCGTATGTTTCAGAGTTTGTTGTCATTTCTGTCTTTGCTTCATTCACGTCAGCAAGCTTTTTGTCCTGCTGGTACAGACGTATTGTTATGCTGCTGATGAGAGCACCGGCAATAGCTGCTGCAACAGCAATTTTAACTCTGGTATTGAGAGATATGATTTTTGCTGACTTCTTCTTTTCCTCTTGTTTCGGAGCCTCTGGAATGTTAGCCATAATACGGTCTGCAAGGGTATCGAAATATCCTTCTGGAACCTTGTATTGGCCTTTGTCCGTGAATTTGTCAAGATTTACGTTCATCATCCTTTATACTTCTTTTAATATGTTAGTTATATCATATTGACGTCATGCGTTGCGAAAGGTTTAATTTTATTTTTTCTACTGCATGATGATAGTTGGCTTTCAGGCCTCCTTCCGAGGTTCCCAGTATCTCCGAAATCTCCTTGTACGACATATCATCAAAGTATTTCATACAGAATACTGTTCTCTGTGCTTCAGGCAGTGTGTCGATGATGTCTCTCAACACCTTGTCCAGTTCGTCACCATCAAAGTATATGTCCGAGAAACCAGCCAGTGAGACATCTCCTGAGGTGTGATCTGTTATTACAGAATCGTCTGTGAGGTTGTCCTTGTGTTTCTTTTCGCGTCTCAGGAAGTCGAGGGCTTCATTTACTGCAACACGATGCATCCATGTAGATAGCTTTGAGTCACCACGAAAATCGTCAATCTTGTTCCACAGCTTAATAAACGTATTCTGCACCACATCGTCTGCATCCTCGTGGGTGCCGACAATATGACGCACAATCCAATAAACCTTCTCGCTATATTGATTTACGATTTGGGTGAACGCTCTATGCCGCGTTTCAGTATTGCGCAGAGCTTGTAGGAGCGCCTGCTCATCCATAGAATTTATCTTTGAATGCTTATCTTCTTTGAGATATTACCTACCTTAACTGGGTAGATGCCCTTTGGAAGATTGGTGAGGTCGAAATATTTCAGGTTGCTGTCAATCTTTGCTACCAATATCTCAACACCAATGAGATTGTATATATGCAGCACCTTGCCCTGAGCACCAGATACCGCCAAAGTGTTACCCGTCAGTTCAATCTTTACGGGTTGTTCTATTTCACTGAGCTCAACGCGTGCAGAAGCAGTATTCTGCATACATGGCATAAATGTCAGTGCCATAGTCAATGATAATATCGTAAGTATCTGTTTTGCCATAATAATTACCTTTCTGCGTGCAAAGGTATAAAAAAACATTTAAACCCGTTGTGTAACTTTTGCAGAATATTGTGTTTTTAGCATAATTTAACACAAAACACCAGCCAGATTGCCTCCGACTGGTGCTTTTATATATAAATAATGTGTTTATCTTAAGGTCAAAGGTCTAAAGTCTAAGGTCAAAGGTCTTAACCTGAAACCTGAAACTTGAAACCTGAAACTACTGAGCTAACTTATTAAACTCCTCGAAGCTAATCTGCTTCTCTTCCAGAGTAACAACCTCCTTCAGGGCCTTCATCAGCTTGCGGTCAGCAGCCTGGTTAACGAGCTGGTCAACCTGCTCTGGCTTCTTCAGCATTTCCTCAGCATAGTTCTCGATGTACTCCTCTGGGATGTTTGACATACCATACTGAGCGAACTGCATGCGAGTCATCTCTTTGGCTACCTCCTTAACGTCGGCATCCTCAATCTTCACCTCACACTGCTCAAGGAGCTGGTTCTTAGCCAGGTGCCATGTGAGTTCCTTGATGCTTGACTCGTAGTTCTTCTCAACATAGTCCATATCCTTGTCCTTGTTGTTGGCAAGCATGATGCGCTTCATGATAGAGTCAGCATACTCTACCTTACCAAGCTTCTTCTCAACGTAAGCACGAACGTCAGCAAGGAATCTGTATTCAGCATTCATAGCGAGCTGCTGCTTCAGGTTAGCCTCAATCTTTTCCTTGAATTCCTTCTCGCTCTTTACATTACCCTCGCCAAAAGTCTGGTCGAAGAGTTCCTGGTCGATAGCATGCTTTACGTAGCGAGTGATTTCAGTAATCTGGTATGAGAAGTCAGCCTCAATGTTCTGAGCCTCTTCCTTTGTTATCTTCAGAAGAGAAGAAATCTCAATCTCAGACTCGAAAGCCTTCTTTGGGTTGAAGGCGATGATGTCGCCAGCCTTACACTTGCCGAACTTCTTCTTCTCAGCATCATTCTTCATGTATCCAGGCAGCATTACAGCGTCAGCAACCTCTATGCCACCCTCCTTTGTAGAGCCGTCAGCATTGAGCTCGCGAAGGTCGCCCTTCAGCATGTCGCCTTCCTTGTAGTCGTCAACCTTCTCATACTTACCGCCACGAGAAGCGTAAGCGTCAATCTGGTCGTTCACCATCTTCTCGTCAACCTGAATGTCATAGTATGCTATCTTGTTGCGCTTTGATAACTTCACGTCCATCTCTGGAGCAACAGCGATGTCGAACTTCAGAGTATAAGGAGCTGGCTGGTCGAGATCTACAGGAGCCTCACCCTCATGTGGCATTGGCTCACCCAGCATGTTAATCTTCTGCTCACGAACATACTCGTAAATCTTGTTACCAACGAGTTTGTTAATGACGTCAACCTTTACTGATGGCTCAACCTGCTTCTTGATGAGACCCATAGGAGCCATACCAGGACGGAATCCAGGAATGTTTGCACGTTTGCGATAGTCGTTCAGTTGTTTCTTTACATCTGCCTGATAGTCAGCCTCCTCTATAACGATAGTAAGTACGCCGCTAATCTTTTCTGTGTTATCAAATGAAATGTTCATAATTTTATGATTGTATTATTTTTAATTTTCTCACAAATTGGCTGCAAAGGTACGAATAAGTGAGCAAAATACCAAACAAAAAGGAAAGTTTTTTCATTTTTGCTTGTATTTTCGAACGAAAGTACCTTCGATTGTAATGTCAAAGGTACGAATAAGTTATGAGAAATGCAAGAAAAAGCAGAAATATTTCTAAAAAATTCAGAAAACTCTCCACTTCTATTTAGCCACTGCATCGAGATAACCAATGCTCTTAATGGCCTCGTAGAGGAGGAGTAAGTTTTCAAGGGCCTGAAGCGTTTCAGCGTTTCAGCGTTTCAGGCGTTTCAGGGGTCAATCGGGTGTTACATCTCGTTCTTTTGAACTTATAACTATTTAATAATTAATAAGTTATATAATATAAAAGACGTAATGAACCCCCTCATACCCCCTGCTGAAACACTGAAACGCGAAACGCCTAGCCCGATTTAGTTTCATCTAAAAAGCATAATATCAATGATTTACGACATTACTAAAAATGTTTCGCCCGTTATAACAAAGCTTGGCAAGGGCACAGAATGCTACAAATTACTGCTCTCTCAAGCCTCAAATGACGTTAAAAAGCCACTTGTACCTATGCTTTTCCCGTCTATGCGTACTCATTAAAGCAATTACATAATGCATAATGCTGCCTTATATGCAAATAACCCTGCCTTATTGTTCAATAAAGCCAAAAATAAAAATTTTTAATTTTCAATTCTCAATTATTTTTCGTACCTTCGCACTCGATATCATAAAATAAAAGGATGATGAACAAGGTTAGAATAACTGCGGTGCGGCAGACGATTTATCAGGACTTGATGGAGAGGTATGAGAATCCCATCGAGCATACCTGTGACATAAAGGAGGGGCAGCAATGGATTTCTGTTGATGCGCAGTGTCCTGAGGGGATGTGTCCTTCTGCGTGGGCTTCGATGAAGGAGTTTGTTGAGTCTTTGGCAAAGGGGGAGGGGAACTTCTTTGATGGTTGGATGAAGAACCCTATGAGTGCGATGATAAGCTGTAATGACGGCTTCAGACCCTTCAGTTTCTACATAGAAACAATAGAAAAACAGAACAATTTATAAAAAAAATTTGTTTATTTCATTTTTTTTATGTACCTTTGCACCCGCAAATGAGAAATAAGGCTCATTTAGCTTAATAACATCGCGGAGTGGAGCAGTTGGTAGCTCGCCAGGCTCATAACCTGGAGGTCGCATGTTCGAGTCCTGCCTCCGCAACAAAAT
>CAMJIL010000019.1 GCA_946405805.1 uncultured Prevotellaceae bacterium
CGACCCCAACCTTGGCAAGGTTGTGCTCTACCAACTGAGCTATTTCCGCATTAAACGCTTGCAATTCTCCAATTGCGGGTGCAAAAGTAATATATTTTTTTTAATTACACAACTTTTTCAGCTTTATTTTTCAAAAAAAAATTAAATATGCGTATTTTTGCTTGACAAATATCAATATGGCTATATCCTCAACCCGTTTGCAAACGCTGCGGCATCCATCTTTGCCTTTCCAACTGGCTGAACCTTCAAAAGTTCCAACGGACCATCACCACACATTATATATATATGCTTCTTTTCTTTTATCAGAGTTCCTGTTGCCACATCGCCTGCGCCATCCTGTTTTCCGCATTTGCTGGCTTTGTATATCTTCAGCTCCATCGTCGTTCCGTCTGGCAACATCACCTCTCCCCAGGCGCCTGGAATAGGACACAGGCCTCTGATGAAATCATATACCTGCTTTGCCGTCCACGACCAGTCTATCTTACAGTTGCTCTTGGTTAGCTTGGGGGCATCATGCAGCTCCTCATTCTCCGTCTGAGGAATGCTTTCCACCTTGCCGTCGCCTGCTATGAGGGCATCAACAGTTTCTACTGCTATCTCTGCGCCAAGGGCCATAAGACCGTCATAGACATATTCCACATCAGCATCATCTGGTATATCAAAGGGTTTCTGCATAATGATGCGACCGGTATCTATGTCGTGATCCAGGAAGAATGTCGTCACTCCCGTTTGTGTCTCGCCATTTATGATGGCCCAGTTGATAGGGGCTGCTCCCCTGTATTGTGGCAACAAAGCGGCATGAACATTAAAGGTACCAAATCTCGGCATTGCCCACACCACTTCTGGCAGCATCCTGAAGGCAACAACTACCTGAAGGTCGGCATTATAGGAACGCAACTCTTCCAAAAAAGCTTCGTCCTTCATCTTTTCCGGCTGCATTACTGGGATGCCGTGTTCCTGCGCATATACCTTTACAGCTGGGGCATGCAATACTGAGGCATGACGTCCGACCGGTTTGTCTGGCTGCGTCACAACAGCAACCACATTATATCCTCCTTCTACGAGAACTTGCAAAGTGCCGACTGCAAACTCCGGAGTACCCATAAAGACTATTCTCAAATCACTCTTTACCATAGCTGTTCTCCATAAAATACAGGGCCTTCTGTACATACACATACATTTCCCTTGTCCTTTACTTTTTCTACACAACACAGGCAAGCCCCTACTCCACAAGCCATTCTGTTCTCAAGGCTCACCTCACATTTCACTCCCTTCTCCTTTGCCTTTCGGGCTACAGCCTTCATCATAGGACTTGGGCCGCATGTAGAGACGATGTCATAGGTTTCCTTTTCCCAAATAGTATGGTCGGTAACAAACCCCTTCTCACCTTCACTACCATCTTCTGTGGTAACAAATACTCGTCCTACCGCCTTGAAGTCTTCTATCAACAGCAAGTCTTTTGCAGAACGAGCGCCTAACAGGAAAGTTGGCTCCACGCCTTCTTCCTTCAACTTGCGTCCAAGATACAGCAGTGGTGCCACTCCTACGCCTCCACCTACAAGGAGTCGCTGTCCCTTCTCCATAGAGAAACCATTTCCAAGTGGCAGAACAACATTTACTGTTTCTCCTTCCTTCAGCATGCCAAGACGCTTTGTTCCGTCTCCGATACATGCCACAAGCAGATACAGTTCGTTACGTTCCCTATCAACATTATTTATCGATATCGGACGCCTGAGAAATGTCGTTGGAGAACCATCCACTCTCACCTCTACGAATTGTCCCGGAAGCATCTCGGGAAGAGTATCTTCGTGGGTCAGCTTCAGCAGCACATACTTCTCATTGATATGCACCACCTGACTAACCGTCATATCTAAACAATATTTCTTCATCAGATTTCTTTTAATATTTCCAATACTAATTTCCACACCTTCTCTACAGATGGTATATGCAGCCTTTCGTCTGGAGAATGTACTCCTCTCATCGTCGGGCCCATTGAGAGCATATCGAGGTTAGGATATCTCTCAGCAAACAGTCCGCATTCCAAACCCGCATGGATGCCGATAATCTTTGGCTCCTTGTCAAACAGATTCTTGTAGCATTTCTGCGCCACATCCCTGATATGGCTGTCGGGGCGCATCTTCCAGGCTGGATAGCCGTCATTATGCTTTATCTCGTCGGCACCAGCCAATTCGAATACGGCACGAACGGTATTCACCATATTCTTCAGGTTACTCATTACCGAACTCCTCTGCGATGCCACAACAGTACATCGGCCCTCTTCAGTCTGTACCGAAGCAAGATTTGATGATGTCTCGGTAATCTCTCCCAACATGGTATCCTGCACCACAGAGAATACTCCCGTATGAACAGCCTGGAGGGCATGTATCAGGCGTCCGCCAATATTAAAAGGTATCACCTTCACAGGTTCTGTACTCTCCATGTGCCACTCTATTGTGGGTTCTGTAACGTGGAACTCCTCTTCCACCTCTGCACAATATACATTCCAGTCGGCCCTTACCGTTTCCTTTTCTGTAAATGGAACAGCGATAACAACTTTGCCGTCTCGTGGTATAGCATTATGCAGCTTTCCGGCATTGAATTCTGCCACACAAACGGGCATCTTCTGCTGCTCCATATATATAAAGCGGCTCAGCAGTTTTATGGAGTTTGCACGCTTTTTGTTTATGTCGTCTCCACTATGGCCACCTGTCAGGCCCTTCACACTTATCTCCATGAAGAACCAATGCTTTGTCTTGTCGGCATCATCTCTCTCAAAGTTAAAGATGGCTGTTGTCGTCTTTCCTCCTGCACATGATACATAGAACAGTCCCTCATCTTCAGAATCGAGGTTCAGAAGATAATTGCTGCGCAACATATCCGACTTCAGATTGTTTGCTCCCGTCAGACCAGTTTCCTCATCTCGTGTGAAGAGACATTCTATCGGACCATGTTCTATCGTCTTCGAGTCCAGTATAGCCAGTTCCATAGCACATCCTATACCATCGTCAGCACCCAAGGTAGTACCATCTGCCGTAAGCCATTCACCATTAGCATCCGGTTTACCGTCAGCATCAGCAACATAGGCTACAATAGGATCTGTCGTGAAGTCTATCTCCTTATCCACCAGCTTGTCACACACCATATCCATATGACTCTGTATCGTCAGGGTAGGCTTATTCTCCATACCGGGAGTGGCTGGTTTCCTTATCAACACATTACCTGCTTCATCGACAATAGTCTCCAGTCCTCGTTGCTTACCAAAGTCCTGCAAAAAGGAAATCATCTTCTCCTCATGTTTTGAGGGACGAGGTATCTTATTTATCTCTCCAAAAAACAGAAATACGTCCTTTGGGTTTAATAATTCATAATTCACAATTACAATTTCTTAATTAAACTAAAAAACGACAATCTTTAATCTCACTCTCTTCTCTACTCTTAAACTTTTTTCGTACATTTGCATGCAAAATTAATAAAAATGACGCAATTAACAAAATCTTTTAAAATAAAAATGACAAAAGCATCTACTTTTAGCGCTATTGCTGCAGCAGTCGTAGCCCTTTTCTCTCTCGCTTCATGCGATAACTCTCCAAAAGCAGACAATTCTACTGAAGAGAAGAAACAAGTTCCTTCAACCATCAAGATTGCATACGTTGAGGTTGACTCTATCATGACACAGTATGAGTTCTGCAAGGAGTATTCATTGATTCTCGAAAAGAAGAGTCAGAACATCCAGAGCACTCTTCAGCAGAAGGGTCAGGCATTACAGTCAGCTGCTGCTAATTTTCAGCAGAAGTTGCAACAGAATGCTTACACTCGTGAGCAGGCAGAACAGATTCAGGCCAGCCTTCAGAAGCAGAATGCCGACCTTGAGGCACTTCAGGCACGTCTGTCAGCCGAGTTCCAGAACGAGACAGCAAAATTTAATGAGGCGCTACATGATTCTCTGCAGAACTTCATTAATAAATATAATAAGGATAAGAAATATACTATGATTCTCTCTAAGAGTGGTGACAATATCCTTTATGCCAACAAGGGTATCGACATTACTGACGAAATCGTTAAGGGCCTGAATAAAGCATACAAGAAGGGCTCTACCAAGAAAGAAGAGAAGAAATAATAGTGAAGGAAATCCGTTGGGGAGTAATCGGTTGCGGTGAAGTAACCGAGAAGAAGAGCGGACCAGCCTTTAATGAGGTAGAAGGTTCAAGGCTTGTGGCAGTAATGAGTCGCAATGCCGACAAAGCATGCTCCTATGCTGAACGTCACGGTATCGCTACTTGGTACACCGACCCGCAGGCCCTTGTTGACGACCCCAACGTTAATGCCGTTTATATTGCCACCCCACCCTCTTCGCATGCCACCTATGCCATAATGGCTATGCGAGCAGGAAAACCCGCTTATGTAGAGAAGCCCCTGGCAGCCTCTTATGATGACTGTGCTCGCATCAATCGCGTGTCAGCAGAAACTCATGTGCCCTGCTTCGTAGCCTACTATCGTCGCTATCTTCCATATTTCCAAAAAGTACGACAGCTGCTCGACGAAGGGCGCATCGGCAAGGTGCTCAATGTGCAGATACGTTTTGCATGCCCTCCTCGTCAGGTGGATTATAATGCCCCCGACCAACGTCCCTGGCGCATACAGCCCGATATCGCAGGAGGCGGATATTTCTACGACCTCGCCCCACATCAGTTTGACATCCTCCAGCAATTCTTTGGCGTCATCGTATATGCCCGAGGATATTCCTGCAACAGAGGAGGACTCTATCAGGCAGAAGATACCGTAAGTGCCTGCTACCAATTCGAAAGCGGCTTGCCAGGAAGTGGTTCCTGGTGCTTTTCAGGCCACGAGTCAGGACGCGAAGACCGCATCGAGCTCATCGGCTCCGAAGGCATCCTGTCATTCTCCGTTTTCGACTATACCCCGATAACACTCAACACATCAGACGGTGTAGAGGAAATCGTTATCGAAAATCCAAAATACGTGCAACAGCCTCTCATACAGGATGTTGTAGCAACCCTGCAAGGAAGGAGCGACTGCCAATGCACATCGCTTAGCGCTACACCGACCAACTGGGTCTTAGACAAAATACTGAAGAAGTTTTGAGTAAACTGTTTTCTACTTTCCTCTTCTCTCTATTCGCAATATGTGCTTCTGCCCATATTGATTCCCTTGCAGTCGATACCCAACAAGACACAACTGTAAACTCTCAATCACCTGTCAATTGTCAATTATCAACTGTCAATTCAGAGGCAGAGCCTCGCAAAAAGGATAATTTCTTCAAACGCACCTATCGTTTTCTCGACAGGATATTCTCCCCTCCTCGCGATACTACATATATCGAGATACAGGACTTCTACAACTGGTGTGCTGAGGTACAACTGACCAATCGCTTCGAGATGTACGAAATCGATAATGGTTCTGATTTCTTCCTTCGTGTAGCTCCAAAGGTGCGTACTCGCATCGGACCCTTCTTCGGATGGCGTTTCGCCTTCTTCGGATATAATATCGACATCAAGTCCCTCTTCAATCATGATGACATCGACATTTCAGGTTCTATCTACTCCTCAGCCTTTGGTTTAGACCTCTTTTATCGTCGTGTAGGCGGAAACTACAACATCAAACGACTCATCATGAATGACGTCAACTATTCCGCTGACCTCCACAACCTCCCCTTCGATGGCATCAATGTCGGAATGACACGCATTAATTTCTATTATGTCACAAACTACAAGAAGTACAGCCATCAGGCAGCCTTTTCGCAGACCAATCGTCAGCTGAAGTCAGCCGGTTCCCTGCTTCTTGGAGCAGCCTATGCCCACAATCGTATAACAGTAGATTGGGACAGACTGACAGGCATCATCAACACTACCTATGGCACCAATCTGCCCACCAATGCCGTAACAGGAACTCAGAAGAACGACGAGATAACCTTTACGGCAGGATATGGCTACAACTGGGTATTCTCTCGCAACTGGCTGGCAGCAGGCGAACTCACAGGCGGCATCGGAGCACTCTTTCATAAGGCCGATTCCCAGAAACCGGAATCATCCTCCGACATCTTTAAGAACATCAACAACTGGGCTAATAGTTACCTCGCCCTCAATGCCAATGCCCGCGTTGCCATACTTTGGAACAACGGCCCCTGGTTTTGTGGAGCCCAAGGCGTTATGTTCTATTACCAGTCAGGCAATGGCAAAGTCGTCAACCGCAACATCTTAGGAACCACATATGTCTTTGTAGGATATAATTTCTGAACTTCGTACGATAACGAAAACGAAAAAGAAGACATCGCTGAAAAGCGATGTCTTCTTTTGGGGGTGCCCGGTCGGGCTCGAACCGACGACATTCAGAACCACAATCTGACGCTCTAACCAACTGAACTACGGGCACCATGTTGGTTTTGCGGGTGCAAAGGTAATCAAAATCTTTGAGACTACCAAATATTTGAGGTTTTTTTTTACATTAAATACAAGAAATTTTAGTATTCAAAAAATAAGTTTTTTTCGTTTTACCCCTCCACCTCTCCCTCTATATGGCTGCAAGGCACATAAACACTGGGTTCAAACAGAAGGAGAAGTGGGGATGCTTTTCAATAAATGGCGTTTAATTTTCAATAACCAGCCCTTATTGTTCAATACTCGTGCCTTATTGAACATTGATCATTGAACATTGAAAGACACAAGCAAATAATCCGAGGGAATAGTTTGCGAGCTCCATAGCAAAATGATTCTACTTCAAATGTTTCTGGAAGAACTGCAGGGTGCGTTCTTGGGCTTCTATGGGGCAGCTATGGGGGATATCCCATAGTTCTGTTTCGAGATTGTCGTCTGCACCTTGACTCTTCCAGGTGTCGTGCATGATGCGGAAGGCTTTCTCAACTCCTGCGACGGGGAACAGCTTATCCTGCTTTCCGTTGATGAAGAGCATAGCCTTAGGACACGCTATGGAAGCGATATGGGGATAGTCGAGCCAACGACGCAAACCTGGCAGACAGTTGGCAAAGCCGCCATTCTCGGTGCGTTGGTATTTGAAGCTGAGTTGTTCGTCTGTTGTCACCATCCAACAGATGGCGCTGGCTGCCTTGATACGGTCAGAGAGGGCTGCCAACATCCATGCACGATAGGCTCCCATTGACCAACCTGTACACCCAACCCTGTCGGCATCTACCTCTGGCATCTGAGCCAAAAATTCTGTACCACGAATGTCATCATAGGTCATATAGGCTGACAGGTCGATGCCATACATCATCATATTACCTGCAATGATATCGTATTTCTCACGTCTGGGGCCTTCTTTCTGTCCGCGCTCGCCCCACATTGGAGCATCAGCAGAAAAGACTACATAGCCGTGCTGCGCCAGATAATCGCCCCAAAACTGACCTCCATAGCCTGACACCCATTCCTCGGCATCCTTGATAACGGCAGGGGCTTCACAACTGAGTGGACGAATTACCTTCTCCTTGCCAATAAACAGATGGGCACCATGATCGTGAAGTATATTGACAGCAGGGTATGGTCCTTTGCCATCGGGTATCAGCACATAAGCGAGAACGGTATAATAGCGGCTGAGACGAATCTCTATCTTCTTTGCCGTATATCCATCACGATGTTCCTCGAAGAGTACCGTCGCTTCCATATTGGGAGCCTCAGGTGGCGGCATCAGCATGCAGTCGAAGACCTTCTGACGGGCTGTCTCCTTCCACTTCAGGAAATCCTTAATAGGACTATTTCCCCACGCTAACGGATAGGTGAGGTCTTGGAGCAACGAATCAGCATAGACAGGCAGATTTCGCTCGAACTCATATTTATCTCGCTGCTGCGCAAAGGCTCCCGTAAAGAAACAACAGAGCAGAGCTATAAGTATGGAGGAAGTCAATTAAGAATTAAGAATTATGCATTATGAATTATTAAAACTGCTCTTCGTGGTCGTAGCGTGGCATGTAGCGTATCAGCTTATGGATGGCGGCTTGGGCCATTGCGTCATAGGCGCGTTCGCTGGGGTGCAGGTGGTCACCGCTGTCAAAGCCGTCTGCGAAGGCCTTGGGATTGGTAACACTGCGTACTGCGGCATCGAAGTCTATGCAGCCATCAAAGATTGGTGAGGTGCGAAGCCACTCATTAAAGGCTTGCCTCATCTGCTCGCGATTTTCGTTGTATGTACGCCAGCCGAAGATTGGCAGCAAGGTGCCGCTCCAAACCTTCAGCCCCATTGCCTTGGCTGGTTTGACATAGATATTCTCTACCCCATTCTCCATCTCCTCTACAGTCGGAAGGTCGCTCCAAGGACGGAAGGGATTGACATCGGTGCCGACAGGATGGATGATGTCATTGATGCCATGCTGGATGATGACATCGGTAGCTCCTGCCACATTCATCTCAATAGGAAAACGGGTAGCGCCCTTCAAGCCATAAGCCTGATAGGTGATGCAGTCATACTGCCTCAGTATGCGTGTTCCGCTGACAGCACGACGTATGATAGAGGCATTGGTGCCAAAGGCTTGCTGTGCCATATAATCGGGCCACGACTGTGCCGTAATAGAGTCGCCATAGCACACTATTGCATGATTGTCGGCAGACGTGAGGATGTCGATGGTGTTAAGGAAATAAAACCAGTTGGTATGACGTGTGAGGTCGAGGGGCAGTTCGTCGGCTTCTGCATAGTCGCCATAGGCATAAGAGCCCTTTGACAACGGCCCTGTGATGAGTGTACCGCTATTCATCTGGGTATATCCTGCCAGATAGAAACTGACATCCACAATATCACCACGACTGACAGCGATAGTGATGGCATCGCTCTCAACCTCCTTGCCTGGAAGAAGGGTGACAGAGGTATCTCCACCAAAGGTGATAGGGGTATGGTTGACAAAGACCTTTGTCAGGGTAACAGGTTCCGTTCCTGTGAGATTTGAGAAGCGGAAGCGCAGCATACTGCCGCTGAAACACATCCTGATAGGATAACGCAGGGTGAGGTCTTTGGCATAAACGGCTTCACGACGGTCGGTAATAGAGGTGGCATTGCCCCAGCAGGCAACCCATTTGGTGGGGGCTACAGATTGCGGATTTTCCATTCTTTGGGATATAGGTTATTGGCACGAGTGCCGATGTTTTTGACAAAGCCGAGGGGGAGATCCTGATATGTTACGATAACATAGCCGCGTGGTGTCTCCTCCGGCAGAATAAGAGACTCACGATGGAGATATTTCAGAGCATCTTCACGACTTAGCTCCACTCGTGGATATGCATCTTTTGGAGTTGCGATGGACAAGGCGGAACATTGAACATTGAACGTTGAACATTGAACATTTGCTACCGCCTTCTTATTCCTAATTCCTAATTCCTCATTCCTCACTCCTAACTCCTCTTGAACCTTTGAACCATCAGACAGAATGCGGAGTGCCTGCATATTCTGGCGTTGGATGGCGACATCTGTGGACATCTTGCGGAGGACAGCCATAAACAGCCCTTCTCCCCTATCGACACCAGGAATGAAACGTTTTGCAGGAAGGATCTCTTCTGCCTCGAAACTATCTTTTATCCACTCTATATTCTCTTCGTCTTCATGGCGATTGAATGTACAGGTAGAATAAATCAGTATGCCACCAGGACGCAGGCAATCCCATATATCGCTAATAATCGAGCGTTGCAGCTGCTGACACTTCATAACATTCTGCACGCTCCATTCCTTAATAGTTGCTGGGTCCTTACGGAACATTCCTTCTCCGGAACATGGCACATCGGTAAGGATGAGGTCGAAGAGAAGGCCTGACTTCTTATAGTCGCTCGCATAACTATTGGTAACAACGACATTAGGATGTCCTTGCTTCTGCATATTCTCCACAAGGATATTGGCACGCTTGCGGTCGGGTTCGTTGGAGTACAGCTTTACATCCTCTGGAAGGGCTGCACGCAACAATGTTGACTTGCCACCTGGAGCAGCACAAAGGTCAAGAACAGTTGATAGTTGATAGTTGAAAGTTGACAGTTCCTCGCGAATGACTTTGTCAAGATACATTGACGATGCTTCCTGCACATAATATGCTCCTGCATGCAACAGAGGGTCGAGGGTGAAGTTAGGACGCTCCGTGAGGTAATAGGCATCCTTACAATGGGGAACAGGGTCTGCAAGAGGTAAGAGGTAAGAGGTAAGAGATGAGAGAGGCTTGAAGGGGTTGAGCCTCACAGAAACAGGAGTAGGCTCATCGAAGGAATGAAGGTATTGCTGCCATACGGCCTCACCAAACAATTCACGGGTATAGGATATGAATTCTGCGGGAAGCAATGGGGGTAACGTTTAAAGCTTAGAGTTTAAAGTTTAAAGATAGTTTAAGAGTTTAAGAGTTTAAGCCTTTGACTTTTGACTTTTGACCTTTGACCTCGGCAATGCCGAGCAGACCTTAGACCTTATTGGAAGTCAAAATAGAACTCGTCTTCTGAGGCTGGTTCTTCTTCCACTTGTGGCTTGTGTGGTTTTGGTATATTCTTCAGGTTGCCGTTTTCGTCGAACATATTATATGTTGTGCGGAGAACTTTGAATTCCGTGCGTCTGTTAAGGGCATTGGCGGTTTCCTGCTCGTCGGGCTTGAGTTTGCTGATAAATTCCTCTGTCAGCACATCACCTTCATTCAACCAAGGATAGTGGTCGGCAACTTTCTTTCGGATGCGTTTCGGATTCTCTTCGCCATAGCCGACTGGTGTCAGGCGGTCTGCTGCTATGCCTTTGGATATGAGATAATTAACAACCGACTCGGCACGTTGCTGGGAGAGTTTCTGGTTAAACTCATTAGAGCCTCTGAAGTCAGTATGGGCAGACAACTCAATAGTGATATTTGGGTTGTCGTTAAGCATCGTCACAAGAGAGTCAAGAGCATGTGCGCTGGATGGCAACAGGCGGGCCTTACCAAACTCATAGAAGATATTATCGATGAGCACAGGAACAGAGATATTTGCCAATGGGAAGAGCAGAGAATATGTCTCTGATTCCTTCACATCAGCAGGAACTGTTACCTCTTCCTTATGATTCAGGAAGCCACCACAGGTACCAAGGATGATATAGTCAGTACCAGGCTTTGCAACATATTCGAAAGAGCCGTCACTCTTTACGAGCGAATGCTGATTGGTGCCATCGCTACCCACGATATATGCTTCGGCATCGGGCAGTCCGTAGCCGTCCATCTCGTATATCACACCCTTGATAAGTTGTACCGCTTCCGGATTCTCAAACCACCATATATGGTCATTACCTCTGCCGTCATTGCGTGAGGTAGAGAAATAACCGCGATTATAAGCGCCCTCGAAGGTCATACCGAAATCATCCGCCTGACTATTGAGAGGATATCCAGGATGGATAATAGTTTTATCCTTATATATAAAGATATCCAATCCTCCCATTCCCGGGTGTCCGTCAGAAGAGAAATAGAGGTCACCATTAGGTCGGAAGGTTGGGAACATCTCATTACCAGGAGTATTGATTGGTTCGCCAACATTCTCTACTCCCATCGCCATACCATTCATGATGCGTGTGCGCCAGATGTCCAAGCCACCTAATCCGCCTGGCATATCGGAGACGAAATAGAGCCATTCACTATCAGGCGAAATAGCAGGATGAGCAAAGGCTGACAGTGTGTCACGAGTCAAATGGAACTCTTTTGCCTGTCCCCACGAAGCATCGGCACGATTGGATATCATTATCTTTGCATAACGGGGAGCAGCATCTTCAAAGGTACACTGTGTGAGATACATCTCCTTGCCATCAGCCGAGATGCAACAGGCACCTTCGTCATAGGCAGTATTCAATCCGGAAGCGACTGGTTCGGGTTTACTCCACTTGCCCTTATCATCTTTCTCAGACACAAAGATATCTGACGCCTTCATGCCAGTAACACCACTCAGCTCATCGCCTTCGGCATCGTTACGGGTAGAAGAGAAATAGAGTTTATCATTATCTTCACCACCCAAACAAGGGGAATAGTCATCGCGGCGGGAATTGAAGAAGTCCATTCGCTTTACGGAATATGCAGAGCCCTCCTGCTTCCATTGAGGAGCATTGGTGGCAGAGATGATGCCGTTCTTTACGAGTACAGCGGCCTGTTCAGGAGTATAGCGGGAATGCTTTTCAGTTAACGTAGAAGTATCATTATCCAACGAATCCTGCAATAACTGGAATTCTGCCAATGCCGTCTTATACTCACCATTCTTCAGCAGAGCCCTTGCATAATCAATGCGGTCAGCAGCCAGTATAGTACCATAACGAACAGCGTTGCGATAGCCACCCAAGGCCTTCGTAGTATTATTGATATGATTGAAGCATCGCGCCATCTTCAGGGCACGTCTGCCACGATGTTCCTTCTCTTTTGCAGGCGTCTTGGAATATGCACGACGATAGTATTCGCCAGCAACATAGTATTCGCCCAAGGCGAGGGCTTTATCACCTTTTTTCTCTATGCTTGCCTCATCACAGGATGCTGCCAGCATCAGGAATGCCAGCAGGAAGAACAATGGTGAACGGAGTATCTGTAGGCTATATCGTAAAAACGGTTTTCGCATTCTGGGTTGTTATGTCAGCAATATTTTCAGCAGAGGTGGAATAGACTTCTGCAAGGGTGTTTATTATATAAGGTATGAATGATGACTCGTTACGCTTTCCACGAAATGGTACCGGGGCCATGTATGGTGAATCTGTTTCCAATACTATTCGGGACAGTGGAACCGCATTACGAAGGGTCTCTGGCAGTTTGCTCTTCTTAAAGGTCAGGACGCCACCAATTCCCAACATCCAGTTGTCGTATTCAAGAAACCTCTTTGCCTCCTGTTCGTTGCCCGTAAAGCAATGGAACACTCCACGCAACGTTGGTTCTGAGGCATATTTCTTAAGGATTGAAAGTAATTCATTCTGCGCTGTACGGCAATGAATCATCAGAGGGAGGTTATACTTTATTGCCCATTGCACCTGACGTTCGAAAGCCAGCAGCTGCTCTTTTTCAAATTCACGACTCCAATAGAAATCAAGGCCCACCTCACCGATTGCTATCCAAGGGATGAAGGATGATGGATGATGGATGAAGGATTTTTCCATCTCGTCGAGCACCTTTTCCCAGTCGTCCTTTACATCCTCAGGATGCAGACCTATCATTGGGTAGCATTTCTCTGGAAACCTCTCACATACCGCCTGAACACTCTTTATGGAGTCGAGATTTATTCCCGGTACGAACAACTTATCGGCTCCAGCCTCTGTTGCACGTTCCACGACCTGGTCGAGGTCTTCGAGGAATTCTTCTCCGTCAAGATGTATGTGGGTATCGATAAACATATCTTACTTTTGTCGCATCATCATCTTTGAGGCATATTCCCTCAGTTTCGCCTTGCGTTCCTCAGGCAGGTTGATGCTTGCGAGTATTTCTAGAGCCTCAGCATAATAAGCATCAATCTTTGCTGTAGCAAGTTTGTCAATGCCAAGAGTGTTGTATATGCCCGTTATGGTTGCTATCTTTTCTTCTGGAGTAGCATAATCAGCATACAGCCAATTGTGATTCTCTGACAGACGCATAGCATTGATGAGCATATAGGTCTTCTTGTTACAGAGGATATCGCCACCTATCTTCTTGCCGAAAGTCTTTGGGTCGCCATAGACATCAAGGTAATCATCCTGCAGTTGGAATGCGAGTCCCAAAGAGATGCCAAAATTATATATCTTTTCCACATCTTCCTTCGGAGCACCAGCCTCCAAGGCTCCTATCTTCAGGGCACAGGCGATGAGGACAGATGTCTTCAGGCGTATCATTTCGATGTATTCCTCTTCTGCAACATCGTCACGCTTCTCAAAATCGATATCATACTGCTGTCCGTGGTTTATCTGTATCGTTGTATCGATAAACGT
This sequence comes from uncultured Prevotellaceae bacterium, assembly GCA_946405805.1. Lineage (GTDB taxonomy): Bacteria > Bacteroidota > Bacteroidia > Bacteroidales > Bacteroidaceae > Prevotella. The sequence continues at coordinate 13,873 of CAMJIL010000019.1, forward strand.
TGTCAACACCTCAGGATTTGTACCCATCATCTTCATTGACAGGCACAACATATTATCGCCAGAAAGGATGGCAGTATTGACGTCCCACTTCACATGAACAGTAGGTCTGCCTCGACGCATTTCGGCATTATCCATCACATCATCATGAAGAAGGGTGCAGTTATGATACATCTCCAATGCTGCTGCCTGCTGGAGAACGTCTTCACCAGAATCTTTCCACAACTCATAGGCCAGCATCATAAGAGCCGGACGCAGACGCTTACCTCCCATAGACATCGTATAACGGATAGGGGCATACAGCCCGTCTGGTTCGATGTTTAGAGGTAGGTTCTCGATATATTTATTTATTTTCTCTTCCATCAGAAATTGAATGCAAGATTAAACATTAAACTTGAAGAATTGACATGATATTTTCCATAGGAGAAATTCACCTTGAAACGGTCAAGAAGAAGTCCTGCTCCGATATTCCATCCTGCTCCGTGTGCCGAGGACGTATTATCGTTCAGATTTGTCGTCTTCAGAGAATGGGCGCGACGAGCATTATATCCTGCAGCGATATAGAACTGCGGAATAAGAATCAGGTCAACTCCTATGCAGGCATGACGCAGGAAGGCATAGTTCCAATGGTTGAGGTCGCAAAGGGTCAGCGACACACGCAATGGTGAATTCTTTATGCGATAGGATGCTCCCAAGAGGACATCGATGGGTAATGATTCATAATCTTCATTATAAGCCGAAAGTTGTCCGCCAAGATTCTTTACTGCCAGAGAGAGCGACAGGTCGAGATTAGGGTCAAAATAATTAAGTCCCAAATCGACAGCAGCAGCTGTTGACTTGTAATATCCTATCTTGGAATATATGAACTTTGCCCCGATACCGCCGGCAAGACGTTTGGTAAGGGTATATCCGAGCAGGGCCTCAAACGTGATGTCCGATGGCTTAAAGGTACCCATCTCCTGTTCGTTGGCACTATACTCTTTCAGGGTACCATAGTTAAGATAATGAATGGTACCTCCGACAGTTGCTTTATCATTGATGATGTGGGTATATCCTGCTGTGTACATGCCTACCCCGGACATATAATTCATATATCCCAAAGTAACAGTTTGCGAGGACACACTACAGAGCAGCGCTGGATTTGATAATGCCAACGAAGCATCATCCTCTATAATGGATATATTGTCTCCTCCCAATGCTGCAGCATGCGCACTTTCGGGTATTCGCAGAAAGTTATACACTGTTTGAGACTCCTGAGCCAGAACGGGGCTCACAAGGCAAAAACAGAGCATAAGAAGTAGTATGGTAAATTTACGTATCATTCCTGATTAAAGAAACGCGTGCGCACGAAAATTATTGCGCACAAACCTTATATCTCAAAAACTATTGGTATTGAAATCATTGTGCGGCATGGGCGCCCCCCTTCGAGACCTGGTTTCCATTTTGGCATCAGGCGAACCACACGAAGGGCCTCATCATCAAGGAGTTTATGGGCACCTTGAACCAGTTTTATGTCAGAGATGGAGCCGTCAGCATTAACAATAAAGCTCACCATCACCTTGCCCTCAATCTTACGTTTCAGGGCAGCATCCGGATATTTCAACATAGCAGTGAGCCACTTCATAAATTCCACCATTCCACCAGGGTATTCGGGCAATTGCTCTACAATCTTCAGCGTCTCGGCATCATTAAGATTGATGGGGGCTTCCTTCTCTTCTTCCTCCTGCTTTTCCTCTTGTTTCTCTTCCTCTTCTGTCTTGACAGGATCAATATCCTCCGGAGCCAGTTCCTGGGTCTCGTCAACCTTATTCAGCTGATTTGATTCCTTCTCTATTTTTTCCTCCTGAGGAAGGGCTGCCGAAATCATATCATCCTGATTGTTGGCCTTGAAGTCAAGGTCCATAGAATAGTCATCAAACGACTCTTCCATCATCTCGCCAATGCTCTTATAGGGGAAGAACAACACCAATGCGAACAATGCTATCACTCCAACAAGAGCAATAGCAAAAAACATCGGACGACGATGTTCCAAATCAGCATTATGACTTTTCTTTATCTCCAATTATTTAGCAGTCTGTTTACTGGAACGTTTGTCCCTATGATAAGAACGATAGTCGTCAAGTTCTATCTCTATCTCAGGCTCGCTGAGTTCCCCTTTGTGAGCAAGGCGGAAAGACATATATTTTATGGATATTCCACGGGACCTCCACATCGATTCGTAATAAGTCTGAATAGCTCTCGGCAACTGCAGGCCTTCTTTCTCTGGCTCACCATACAAATCAGTGGTTCGCTCAAGCAAAGGCAGCTTATTCAGGTCAACCATATATGAAGTATAGGTGAAGAGGAAATTGGAATCGGTCTTCAGATGCACTATTCCCCCATCAACGAGGAAATGCCTGTATCGCTCCATAAAGAATGTGCTGGACAGACGCTTTCGAGGATTCTTCATCTGTGGGTCAGAAAAGGTGAGCCATATCTCCTGAACCTCATCAGAGGCAAAGAAACGGTCGATAATCTCGATGTTTGTACGCAGGAAGGCTACATTCTTCAGACCTTTCTCCAGAGCATCAGTAGCACCTGTCCACATACGGGCTCCCTTGATGTCAACACCTATGAAGTTAATATCGGGATAGCGCTCTGCCAATCCTACAGTATATTCGCCTTTTCCACATCCCAATTCCAACACTATCGGGTTGTCATTATGAAAATACTGTTGTCTCCAACATCCCTTCATATCAAAAGGAACATCGGAGACAACGGAATATGGATACTGGAACACATTCTCATAGCGTTCCATATCAGCAAACTTAGCTAATTTTCCCTTTCCCACTAACCTATTACGACTCTTGTCCAGTTGTGGGTATCAGGCTCAATACCATACTGGATATTACGAAGCTTATTGAACAGTTTCTCAGAAACAGGACCTGGCTTATCACCAAAGACATAGCTCTTTCCTGTCTCCAGATCGTCAATCTTTGAGATAGGAGAAATAACAGCAGCTGTTCCGCAAGCGCCAGCCTCTTCGAAGGTCTCAAGTTCTTCCTCTGGTATCTGACGACGCTCTACCTTCATGCCCAAGTCTTCTGCCAACTGCATGAGAGACTTATTGGTAATAGAAGGGAGAATAGATGTTGACTTTGGAGTAACATAGGTATTGTTCTTAATGCCGAAGAAGTTAGCAGCACCACACTCGTCAATATACTTTTTCTCCTTTGCGTCGAGGTAGAACTCACAAGCATATCCCAACTCGTGGGCCTTATTGTTAGCCTGCAGGGAAGCAGCATAGTTACCACCAACCTTATAGATACCTGTTCCAAGAGGAGCAGAGCGGTCGTGGTCACGGATTATCACATAAGGATTGGTTGAGAAACCGCCCTTGAAGTATGGTCCTACTGGTGTTACGAATATCAGGAACAGATATTCTGTAGCTGGATGAACACCAACCTGTGCAGAAGTGCCAATAAGCAATGGACGGATGTAAAGTGTTGCACCACTCTCGTATGGTGGGATAAACTCCTCATTCAGTTTTACAACCTTCTCTACCATCTCGATAAACTTCTCTGTAGGAAGTTCCGGCATCAGGATGCCGCGACAGGTTGACTGCAGACGGGCAGCATTCTCATCAGGTCTGAAAACGCGGACCTTACCATCAGGACAGCGATAAGCCTTCAGTCCCTCGAATGCTTCCTGGCCATAATGGAGACAGGTTGCTGCCATATGCATAGGAATAGTCTCTTCGGAGCATGTCTCGATTTCGCCCCACTTGCCGTCGCGATAGTAGCAACGAACATTGTAATTTGTTTTACGGTAACCAAAGCCAAGGTTACCCCAATCTAAATTTGCCATAATCGTTATATTTTTTCTAATGATTAAATTCTTGCGCACAAAATTAGAAAAAAAATATCAAACTCCACTCGTTTATACCTTTTATTTATAATTTTTTTATACTTCGGGCACAAAAACATCTCCTGTTAACGAGACAGAAATTATTTTTTGCTTATACATTTTCAATTGCAGAGTTTGCAATCTAAGTTGCTAAGTTTGCAATTCATGTTTCAAAGTTTGCAATTTAAGTTGCAGAGTTTGCAATCTAAATTATATAGGCATAAAAAAATTGTTCCCCTACTGTAAAAATATTATTCCTTTACTTGGGAACAAAAAAAACCTGCAAGCCGAGGCCTGCAGGTCTATATTCTAACCTAAAACTATTTTTTAGAAGTTGTAGTAAGCACCGAAGCTAATTGAGTTCCAGAGACCAATGTTGAACTTGTTCTGAGAAACCTTTACGTCATAATTCTTAGCCTTGCTCCAAGTGCTCTGATAAGAAAGATCACCTAAGTGAGCAACGAGGCTAACCTTTGGAGAAATAGCATAAGTTACACCAGGGTTGATACCAACTTTGAGCTGATTGATATTCTTGAAATAATCAGACATGCCATTAACGTGTATGTTAGCATAACCGATACCACCATCAGCGAAGAATGAGAAGTTACCAGCCTTTACGAATGTGTAACGAACATATGGATTAATTGCGAAAGCATTTGTTGCGATTGAACCAATTTCGAATGGGAGAACGTCGCTGATAAGGCCTCTTACATCTGAATTGTCATCAGCATGAATAAATCCAAGTTTCATAGCTACTGCCCATTTTTCATTCAGGTTATAACCAACTTCTGGTACAAGAATGAAATTGTTAGTTGTCTTGTCTGTAGAAGCGCCATTAACCTTAATTGTGTTTGTAGTTGTGTTGAAACCAACTTCACCACCAATCCAAACTTGTGCATTTGCAGAAAGAGCTGCTACAGCCATAACTGCCATCATAACAATCTTTTTCATAATAATCTTCTTTTTTAAATTTATTATAATATTCTACTTTTTATGATTACTCACTGCCATAAAAACAGTTTTCATCTGATTTCGGGTGCAAAATTATGTCTTTTTCACATTTCCGCCAAAGGATTTTTCCCCTGTGCGCGCCCACAATGTTACTTTCTTGATTTATATCAATTATAAAATGTTAAAAAATGCACATTCCGTACAAGAATGTGCAAAAATGTCAACACTTTTTATCCCAAAGACAGTTTTCTGTTTGAATTATCGGCCAAAACCTGGTTAACAATTTGCGTTATTTGGTCCTTTAATTCCTGAATAAAAGTACCTGCATCATACTTTTGGGCTTCTATATCACGAAGCTTCTTCTCCCATATACCAGTCAACTCTGGTGACTTTAACAATTCTTCATGAATGATATCCACAAGAGCTATTCCTGTTGGAGTTGCTACGATGCGTTTCTTCTGACGTTTTATATAGTGGCGCTTGAAAAGTGTTTCAATGATATTAGCGCGAGAAGAAGGTCGTCCGATGCCATTTTCCTTCATCGCAGCACGAAGTTCCTCATTATCCACAAACTTTCCTGCTGTTTCCATTGCACGCAAAAGAGTAGCCTCAGTATAATAAGGTGGAGGAGTTGTTTCCTTCTCTGTAAAGGTTGGTTCATGAGGCCCTGATTCTCCTTTTACAAATGTGGGTAAAGTCTTTTCCTCATCTTTGTTCTCCTTCGTATCCTCTGTTTCTTCTTCAGATTTTTTCTCTTTTACAAAGCAAACTCTAAATCCTGGCTCCAGAATTTCTTTTCCTGTAACCTTGAAATCCACATCTCCAGCTTTTCCTTCTACAGTAGTGGTAGAGAATTTGCAATCAGGATAGAAGACAGCAATAAAACGCCTGCAGATAAGGTCATACACTTTTTGCTCCATATCAGCGAGTCCAACAGGTGTTACACCAGTAGGAATTATAGCATGGTGGTCAGTAACCTTGCTATTATCAAAAACCTTCTTATCCTTTCGAAGAGGCTTCCCTCCGATGGTGCGAATCAACTCAGCATAAGGAGCTACACCATTTACCTTATATTTAAATACTCCATTTAACGTTTGGGGGCATTTGCTATAAATATCGTCTGTAAGGTATTGTGTATCTACTCTGGGATAAGTGGTCACCTTCTTCTCATAAAGTCCTTGAATAAGGTTAAGAGTCTGTTCTGCTGAATATCCGAACTTTTTGTTACATTCTACCTGTAGCGTTGTCAGGTCAAACAACTGCGGAGGTTTTTCTGTACCATTCTTCTTTGAAACGCTTGTCACCTCGAAAGGTTTGTCTTTTATTTCCTCAAAGGCTTTCTCACCTTCTTCCTTGGAATTATATTTTCCTTTCGTAGAGGTAAACAAGGTATCTCTATACAATGTTGAAAGAACCCAATAAGGAGTAGGCTTAAAATTCTCAATCTCCTTCTGACGGTTTACAATTATAGCAAGAGTTGGCGTTTGCACACGACCTATAGAAAGAGGTTGTCTGTCATTAGCTGTTCTCTCCTTATATTTAATAGTATAAAGACGTGTAGCATTCATTCCCAGCAACCAATCTCCGATGGCACGAGACAATCCTGCCATATACAAAGGCTCGTAATCTTTTTGGTCTTTTAAGTTCTCAAAGCCTTCTTTAATCGCTTCCTCAGTAAGGGACGAAATCCACAAACGCTTTACAGGACACTTCACTCCAGCCTTCTGCATCACCCATCGCTGTATCAGTTCACCTTCCTGGCCGGCATCACCACAGTTGATAATCTCATCCGCTTTGGAATATAATTTCTCTATGACAGCAAACTGTTTCTTTACATGTTCGCTATCTATCAGTTTTATACCAAAACGTTGAGGTATCATCGGTAAGGAACCCAGATTCCAATGCTGCCACATTTCCTGATAGTCATTTGGCTCTTTCAAAGTGCATAGATGACCATAAGTCCATGTTACCTGATATCCGTTGCCCTCCAGATATCCTTCATGCGAAGTATTTGCACCAAGCACTTTGGCAATATCTCTTGCCACACTTGGTTTCTCTGCTATACAAACTATCATTCTGCCGCCTTCCTGAATTGTGCCATCAACCATTCTTTCTGCTCAGGAATAGTCATCTGGCTGTTATCAAGCAGTATTGCATCAGGAGCCTGACGCAATGGGCTTACCTCACGATGTGAATCTATATAGTCCCTCTCTTGAACATTCTTCAGAATATCATCATAATCAGCCGGCATTCCCTTCGCCTGAAGCTCATCATAGCGTCTTTTAGCACGAACCTCAGCACTTGCTGTAACAAATACTTTCAACTCTGCATCAGGGAAAACTGTTGTTCCTATATCTCTACCATCCATCACAACACCTTTATCCTTACCCATAAGGCGCTGTCTCTCTACCATTTCTTCTCTTACAAATGGAATAGCTGCTACGAGGCTCACATTATTGCTCACCTCAATAGAACGAATCTGCGGGTCGAGATTTCTCAGGTCAATCTTTATATCACGAATGACCTTCTTGAGTCCTTCCTCATTAACTTTACCATCTTTTATCAGGTTGTTTTGCATACAGTACAATGTTACAGTACGATACATTGCACCTGTATCAACGTAAATATACCCCACTTCTTTGGCAAGATCCTTTGCCATTGTACTCTTACCACATGAGGAGTGGCCATCAATTGCTATTGTTATCTTTTTCATATTTCTCTATTTTTTCTTTACATTGTTCCATTAGCCATTTAGGTGTAGAGGTCGCTCCACATATTCCTACGGAGGTGATGTCTTTCAGCCATTCAGAATTTATCTCCTCCGGACCTTCAATAAGATATGTGTTATGGTTCTTTTCCTTACAAGCGCTATAGAGCACTTTTCCATTACTGCTCTTTCGTCCAGACACAAAAAGTATTAAGTCATGTTTTGTTGCAAACTGACAGATGTTAGGCATTCTGTTGGCAACCTGTCTGCAGATAGTATCAAAACTCTGGAATGTAGCACCTGGAGCCATGTGGGCTTGGCAATAATCTATGATACGATGAAATTCTTCCAACGATTTTGTTGTCTGGGAATACAGATATATGTCGTGTGTGAAATCCAGTTTCTCTACATCATCAAAATGCTCTATGACGATTGCTTCTCCCTCTGTCTGTCCTACAAGTCCCAACACTTCTGCATGTCCATTCTTGCCAAATATCACAATATCTGCCTTATTGGATTTTTCGCCATCGTTCTTCAGCTCTTCATACCTTTTCTTTATACGCTTCTGAAGAGCAAGCACCACAGGACAAGTTGCATCTACTATCGTTATATTGTTTTGCCTTGCACTTTCGTATGTTGATGGGGGTTCCCCATGAGCACGCAATAAGACAGCCTTATCATGTAATTCCTGAAACTCCTGCTGGTCAATAGTCTTCAGGCCCATCTTACGAAGGCGTTCACATTCCATACCATTATGCACGATATCTCCCAGACAACTTAATTGTTGCCCGTTCTTCAGCATTTCCTCAGCTTTTTCTATTGCTGTCGTCACACCAAAGCAGAAGCCTGAACCTTCATCTATTTCAATTATCATTTTTCTTATATATTTCAAGCAGTCTTCCTGCAGCCATAAATGGTGTCAACTCTCCTCTCTGGACAGCGTTTTCCATATCTCTTATATGATTCTTCACTTCGGCATTGTTATAGAAACGATTGCGAAGGGTATTCTCTATCGTTTCGTACATCCAGTATTTGTTCTGATAATGGCGACGCAAATCGAAGTATCCGTTTTCCTTTACAAAATCGATATATTCGTATATCATATCCCACACTTCCTTGATGCCATAACCATAGAAGCCAGAATATGTGAGAACCTTACGTTGCCAACCGCTTTCTGATGGTGGGAAGAAATGCAGGGCATTCCTAAATCCTTGTGCTGCCATCTCGCAACGTTTTACATTATCGCCATCGCATTTGTTGATGACAATGCCGTCAGATATCTCCATGATACCACGCTTTATTCCTTGTAATTCGTCGCCAGTTCCTGCTACCTGTATGAGGAGGAAGAAGTCAACCATCGAGTGGCATGCCGTCTCACTCTGCCCCACTCCAACTGTCTCTATAAATATCTTGTCATATCCAGCTGCTTCGCAAAGTATTACAGTCTCACGAGTCTTACGTGCCACACCTCCCAACGAACCAGCAGAGGGACTAGGGCGAATAAATGCCTCTGGACGCTGTGACAGTTTCTCCATACGTGTCTTATCACCCAGAATAGAACCTTTACTTCTTTCTGAAGATGGATCGATAGCAAGGACTGCAAGTTTTCCTCCAAACCTGTCTAACACATGAATGCCGAATTCATCTATAGAGGTCGATTTTCCTGCTCCTGGAACACCGCTTATGCCTATCCTGACAGATTTTCCAGCATAAGGCAGACAACGCTCTATAACCTGCTGGGCTTTTTCCTGATGCTCAGGGATGACACTCTCTATCAATGTCACGGCTTGCGACAGCATAGTAACATTGCCAGACAGAATACCATCTACTATTTCATCAACAGTATAAACCTTCCTGACGAAACGCTTACGATTAAGATACGGATTCACGCTGGCAGGTTGTGCAACACCATCATTGACTACCAAACCTTTGTATTCTTCACTATTTTCTGGATGAATCATTTTTCGTCTATTCTATTTTAAATTATTTGCTTATTGTCATCTTGCTTCCTTCACTTGTGCCTCTATATTCAGGAGCATAGGTGCAGACAGCAATAGCGGAACCAGAGGTATATTCTCCTGTCCTGGTGACATAATATTCTGTTTCTATAACATGTGTTCCCTTAGATAGCTGGTTGAAGAAGAATTCTGACTTATTATCCTTCATCTGCTGATAGCAACCATACCTGTATCCAGACAACTGATGAACTGGTTCCAGGCAAGCTGCTCTGTTGTCTATAACAGAAACGAAGTCATAATCTCTGTCTGCTTCTATCGTTATGCGAACCTTTATTTTATCTCCTACGGAGAGGTTCGACTTTCCAGATATCACCTCACGCTTTACCTTTATTATGTCTTCCAGTTCTTCTGCGCTGGGTTGTCTGTACATCTTTGCTATCTCTTCCTCACATGGTTTTGTCTTCAGATAGAAGGCGCTGACAGCATTGACGGTATTCACAGGATTCTCCCAACTTTGCGTACGCTTTGATGATACCAGCCATCTTTGCATCTGGGTAATAGTGCAGTTGTCTTCTGGGGTAATAGCATATAGTGCTTCTATTGCCATCACTTGTGAAGGAATGCGATAGTCACACCATGAATAATGGGTTCTGTAGGAATCAAAATATCTTCCCATATCCTCACGATAAACAGTATGCTGCTTTATCGACTCCGCATACGTTTTAGCCTCATCACTCTTACGGGAATTATCCATTACTATAGCAGCAACAGCCTTTGTCGCCATATCAGCTTTATTAGTAGCATCTTCCAACAAACGTAAGAAGTATTTATATGTAGCAGATTTGTGGCTATTTCTTTCTTTATTTATAGCAAGGGCATACATCCAGTCGAGGGCGGTATTGCTGAGGAAACTGGTCTTATATTTCTTCATCTCAGCAACCTCCTTATCCATTGCTTTCTGCATGTAGTCATAGGCTTTATCTACTGCTGACGCTAATGCTGTATGTATTCCTTTTCCACTTGTCATCTTCTGCATGCGGGCAAGGGTCTTCAATACTGCCATCGTCATATATTTATTTCCCTCCATACCTGGATACCACGCAAACGAACCGTCGCTGCGTTGTAGATTGAGGAGTTGCATCATGACATTATCATTTGCCGGCGATACCAAGGTATCACGAAGATGTGCTGTCAACACATTGGCATACAAAGCATTTGACAGACAGATAGCACATCTGCTCTTAGGAACACAAAGGTCTGGTAGAGCGGCCATCATGATGTCGTCCGGAGAGGCCCCACCCCGGCCCTCCCCAATTAGGGAGGGAGCAACCTGCTTTATTGGTAGGATAGGAACCTCGTGCTGTTCGCCATCATTATATTTTCCATTCGATGCAACAATCTTGCATATCAAAGTGGTAGTATCTGTTCCTGCCTCTATAGGGAATGTCACAGGGGCTGTTTCTCCTGCTTTCAGTTTTATGCGTTGGGTCGTTACCATTTCTTTCTTTGAAGAATTCTTCCTTCCCACATAACACTTCACAGTAATATGTGACTCCTCAACAGAGTTATTCGTAACATTTGTCGTTATCGTTGCTTTATCTCCTATTCTCAAGAATCGTGGCATATTGGGCTGTACCATCAACTGCTTCTGGGCTATCACTATGGTATCAATAGTACCAACACGCATTTCCTTATCGTGAGCCAAACCCATAAAGCGCCATGATGTCAGACTTTCCGGAAGGGTGAACTCCAACGTTGCTTCCCCCCTGTCGTCTGTCTCCACCTTTGGATAGAAGAATGCCGTCTCTCCGAAATTGGTTCGCATAGGAATCACCTCTTCTGTCATCTCTGCCACCTCATTTGCTTTCATCACTACGCCATCTGCTGTAGCACCAGTTACTGACAACGAACCAAGTCGCATAGCTTTGCTATTTGCCACTCCCTTCGCCATCATGAGTCTTGGGGCAGCTACTTCAACGCAATCAAATACTCCATAGTAAGGATCTATTATACATTCTTTATTGATATGTGTGAAATCGAAGTCACGCCACTTCACCCAATTTTTCGCCCTTCCAGACATAAATACACGGCCGATGTATGGTGTGTACCATGATGATGACGGAATAGCAAGACGCCTTCTGTCATGAATATTCCACGAATGTTTTCTGATGCCGTCCAGTGAAGCATCATACAGTACTGTAGTCAGTTGACAGTTGACAGGTGACAGGTGAGAATTATTCTCTGCCGGACGCACTTTCAGTGTCCATGTTTCCTTTGCACCTGGTGCTACTTTGTCTCTAAAGGTTCCCCACTCTACTATGAGTTTGTTTGATGGTAACGGGCGTCTGATAACCTTTTCTGCAGATTGTATCACATCATCCTTACACCATGCATAACAAATCATTGCACCATCTCCATATTCTGCTTTGTAGGTATAGGCATTTGCGAATGAGGCCGTATCAGTGTATATCTTACTGCTCTCCAACACCTTATTGCCTGCAAAGACAGTATAGTAGATATGATATTTCGTAGTATCTTTCTTAACTTCTGCTTTTGGTTCTTCTGGTGTTTCAGGCTGATTTGTATGCTTTACATACAGATGGCATTCTGCACTTTGAGTTTCTCCTTTTCCATCTGTTACATCAGCCGCTACTTTTACATAACGCCACCAAGGGTAGTATATTTTTCTGCCATTCGATTGTGCAAACGGGTCTTTTATAACCACCTTTACATCAAACATGCCGTCATTGTCTGTGAATAAGGTATCTTTCTTGTCGTAATAGCTTACAACAACCTTGCTATTTTGTTGAGGTACGCCGTTGTATGTTTTTGCGATACCACTGACAATAGCGGTATCTCCAACAATATATTCATCCTTATTCCTTTTCAGTTTTACCTCAAAGGTAGGACGCTTATATTCCTCTACCCTAAACGATGCACTTGCTCCATCTGTGAGAAGTTGCCAATATCCGCTTCTGATGTCGCCTTCTGGAAGGATAAAGTCAACAGCTGCCGTTCCATACGCATCGGTAACGGCATATTTCTCTGCCTTCTTCTCGCCCTTGCTGTCGAGCAATCGTATGTGCATCTTTTCTCCTGCAACGACACTTGTCTCGATGCCATTCGTAACAGAACTTCTTATTATGGCAGCTTCTATCTTCTGCCCCGGGCGATATATAGCTCTGTCGGTATAGATATCAGTATATTGCTTATACCCCTTGTTGCTGTTATATGTATAGTCATTCCAACGACGTTTGTCTATCAACGAACTGTCTGGAGTCGTTTCTTCTCCAGTTATGGCATTAACAAAAACATATCTTTTCTGCTTATTGGGCAACGAAAGCTGTATCAATCTTGTATCTGATACAATAATGGTATCCGAAACAGATTCTACTTTCTTTTCAAAATCCTTTAGGGTTACTACCCATCTGCCCTCCTGTAAGGGCCCTATATCCAAAGTATCATTAAAGAATTCTTCCTCCGAATGTTGCGGAAAAGCTTTTGTTATCTGACGTTTTTCCTTTGTACCGACACGATGTATGGTACATTCTATGCCTTTCAGATTCCTTATTCTTTCAAAGTATATCTTTACATCTTTTGCACTCGAGACCTTCTTTTCAACATTTGCATGAAGCACAGGTTCCGTCTTCACCTGTTTTTCATTGGTGTGACGATAGCTGACATATTCATTTTCTTTGCCATAGATACTATCTAAGAAAGCATGATTTCTTTTCTCATACAATATTACATGGAGCAGGTCATTATTGAAAATCTTACTGTCTTTTCCTGTTGTGAGGAAAGGTACCCACGGGCCTGTACCATTCGCTTTCTTATATAGCATTGAATCTGGTGATGCCAACAGCGAATCGGCATTTATCCTGTCTCCCTTTGCCAGACGATAGAGGGTCTTCATTACACCATCATTAGTATTCTTCATGCGTTCCTCAAGACGCTTTCTGAACACCTTTCCAGAGTCGTTGCTTATCTCCCGCTGATGATTCACCTCTCGCGTCAGTGCTGCCAGCAGGTTTCCATAACTCTTTTCTTTCTCCGCCTTCGTCTTTATCTTTTCCAGAATGACAAGGGCTGATTTCGGCTGGTCTTTATCAGCGAAACCTCTATACTGCTTCCATAGGGCATCATAACTTTGTGCAAACATATACATGCTCACACCTATTGTCATGATTGCTATCGTCAATAACTTTTTCAATTTGTATGAACTCTTTCTGTTTTTTCCTGTTCGGCATTACGCCTGTTTGTTACTGTCACAACGGATTGTGCCAAAGCGATGAAGGCTTGTCCTGTTGGTGATGCCACATCGAGGGCAGCAGGAGTACCATTGTCTCCATTCTCGCAGATGCTCTGTACTATTGGTATCTGTGCCAAGAGGGGCACATTCATTTCCTTTGCCAGATTCTTACATCCTTCCTTTCCAAAGATGTAGTATTTGTTCTCAGGAAGTTCTGCTGGTGTGAAATATGCCATATTCTCCACCAATCCCAAGATAGGCACATTCACCTTGTCGTTGGTGTACATATCAATTCCTTTTCTTGCATCAGCGAGGGCCACCTGTTGTGGTGTGCTGACAATAACGGCTCCCGTAATAGCGAGGGTTTGCAGCAATGACAGATGTATATCGCTGGTGCCTGGAGGGGTATCGAGTATAAGGTAGTCGAGTTCTCCCCAATCAGCATCGGCAATGAGTTGTTTCAAAGCGCTACAAGCCATTCCGCCTCGCCATAATGTAGCAGTATTTGGATTTACAAAGAATCCTATGCTCAATAGCTTCACGCCATACTGCTCTACTGGCACTATGAGTTGCCTGCCGTCTTTCTCTATGGCATAAGGGCGTTGGTCTTCCACATTAAACATCTTTGGCATAGAAGGGCCGAAGATATCAGTATCCAGAAGTCCTACACTATATCCTAATCGTGCTAATGAGATGGCGAGGTTAGCAGAAACAGTACTTTTACCTACTCCACCCTTGCCACTGCTGACAGCAATGATATTCTTCACTTCTGGCAACAGGTGGTCGTCATCAGGACGGGCTGCTTGTTTATATTCTGTCTTTATCGTCACCTCCACATCTTTCGACACATGATAGTGGATAGCAGCCTCAGCAGCCTTTATGGTTGATGCCATGAAAGGGTCTGTCTCCTTTGGAAAGACAAGTATCACCTCTACCTTCATGCCGTCAATCTTGGGCTGGTCGGCAAGCATCTCGCTCTCTATCAGATTCTTCTTCGTGCCGGCATACATCACAGTAGCCAGCGCATCCGTAATAAGTTTAGGATATAATTGCATTTATTTCCTCCTCAGTTTTTGTTAGTTTTTCTTTACACATCTTTATGAGGGCCTGAGCATTCTTTATCTCCTTCCCAAGGGCATCAATATCCATCTGCCCACTCTCCAGTCTCTCTACTATCTCCTGCAACTGCTTCAAAGCAGCTTCATATTTTAATTCACAATTCATAATTCACAATTCATAATTTCTTTAACCGTTAACCTTTAACCTTTAACCGTTAACCATTAACCGTCACCTCTCTCTCTCCTTTCGCAGCAATAAGGGTGAGTCTGTCGCCTTTTTGTAGCAGGGTAGCATCCTTCACGGCTTTTCCATTATGTATCGCCATCGTATATCCCCTTCTGAGGATATTTATCGGATCTGCTGCCCCTACTCTCTGTTCTATCATCTGCAGGGTATGCTTTTGCCTCAGGAAATACATAGCGACACTACTTGTCAGCTGTTTCCCCAGTCCCTCTATCTTTATCTTCTCTGTCTCCAACCGTCTTTCCACAGCTCGTGTTATGCGGACAGCACTATTGGCGAGTTTCTCCAATGTTGCTGCAAGATTGTCTATGAGGAATGCTGCAACCGCTGTCGGAGTCTTCAGACTTACGCATGCTATGGCATCTATTACCGTCTCGTCTCTGTCGTGTCCTATGCCTGTTATGATGGGAAGCGGGAAATTGGCAACATTTTCTGCTAATGCCAATGTATCGAAACCTGACAGGTCGGCACCACTGCCTCCTCCTCGTATTATCACCACCACATCATATTTCTCCAATTCCTCATTGATGGCATTCAGGGCGGCAATAATACTACCTTCTATATTCTCACCTTGCATAGTGGCAGGAAAGAGGGTTGTTTCAAAGGCAAAGCCGTAATCGTTATCTTCCAGTTGCCTGCAGAAGTCTTCATAACCAGCTGCCGAGGGACTGCTGACAATAGCTATTCTCTTTGCAAATGGCGAAACGGGGAGTTCTCTCTGCATGTCATATATGCCTGCTTCTTTCAGCTTCTTAATAATCTCCTTCCTATTTTTAGCCATCTCGCCAATGGTATAGGTGGGGTCGATATCCAATACTGTCCACGAAAAGCCATAGGCCTCGTGGAAATTGGCTTTTAGCAGGAACAGCATCTTCATGCCGCGTTCCATGAGGGTTTCTCCCATCATCTGCTCCCATTTCCCCTTTACCTCACGCCAGGTATTGTTCCAACAGCAGGCCCTCGCCTGTGCTATCGGGGTATTTCCGCTATCGTCCTTCTCCACCAGTTCCATATAGCAATGGCCCTTTTCGCGAATATCCATCAGTTCCGCCTGTACCCACATAGCATCTGGCAATACTGATTCTACGGCAGCCCGAACCATACTGTTGGCTTCAGAAAGACTTAACTGTTTATTATCATCATCAAAGATAAGCACAGCCGCGAAGGTACTCATTTTTTTGCCTTCACACGCATGCGTTAAGTTATTTTTAAAAAAGGGTTACTTTTTTGACAAGTAAATTTTGTTTTCTCACATATTTTTCATACCTTTGCATCCGCATTGCATAAACACACTATAATGTCAAATAAAAAAGCCGCTTTAGAATTAGGTACCAGACCTGTTAGTCAGCTATTGGTACAATATGCATTGCCTGCCATTGTTGCTATGGTGGCAATGTCGCTGTACAACGTGGTGGACAGCATCTTTATCGGGCAAGGCGTCGGAGCTCTTGCCATAGCGGGTTTGGCTATTACGTTTCCCTTTATGAATCTTAGTGCTGCCTTTGGTGCAGCAATAGGTGTCGGAGCATCCACACTGCTTAGCGTAAAGCTGGGACAACGCGATTACGACATAGCCAACCGCATTCTGGGTAACAATGTTTTGCTCAACATCATTGTGGGCGTTCTCTTTGCTGCCGTGAGTCTCTTCTGGCTCGATGGCATACTGCGTTTCTTCGGAGCGAGTGATGCCACCCTGCCTTATGCTCACGACTACATGGTAATCATCCTTTTGGGAAATGTTGTAACACATCTTCACCTGGGACTGAATGCTATGCTGCGAGCTGCAGGAAAACCTCGACAAGCTATGTATCTTACAATAGCAACGGTAATCATCAATGCCATCCTCGACCCTCTGTTTATCTATACCCTCGAAATGGGCATACGAGGTGCTGCTGTTGCTACTATCCTTTCACAGGCATTGGCATTACTTTGCCAGTGTTGGATGTTCAGCCGGAAGACAGAACTGGTACACTTCGAAAGGTCCAAGTTTCATCTTGAGTCTTCGATAGTAAAGGGAATCATCAGCATCGGCATATCGCCATTCTCCATGAATGCCTGCGCCTGCCTGGTAGTCATATTCATCAACAACAGCCTTATGCACTATGGTGGCGATATGGCGGTTGGTGGCTACGGCATAGCCAATCGTATAGTATTCATCTTCGTTATGATAACACTGGGCGTTTGTCAGGGCATGCAGCCTATTACGGGTTATAACTACGGAGCCCAGAACTATAACCGCATGCTGGAGGCGTTAAAACTGGCCACCATTACGGGAACAATAGTATGTGCCGTCGGTTTCTTCCTCGCTATGTTGTGCCCAAGATTCATAGCAAGCATGTTTACTTCCGACCCGTCCCTCATAGAGCATTCCGTTGTGGCGATGCAATATATCATGGCCCTATTTATTATAATAGGAGCACAGATGGTTATCACAAACTTCTTCCAGAGTATCGGAAGCGCAAAGGTATCTATCTTCCTTAGCCTCTCACGACAGCTCATATTCCTGGTGCCGATGATTATCATTCTGCCACAATTTATGGGCCTCAAAGGCGTATGGCTCGCGATGCCTCTCTCTGATGGCATAGCAGCAATAATGGCTTACGCTATGATAGCTGTTTATATTCGTAAAATAAAAAGAGAAAAACCATTCTAAATCACCATGGATAATCTGATTATAAGTGTTGGTCGCCAGATTGGAAGTGGCGGAAACGAAATAGCACAGATGCTTGCACGCGAATTCAGCTGCAAGTTCTACGATAAGGAAATAATCAATCTTGCTGCCGAAAAGAGTGGTTTCAACCCAAAGATTTTCGAGCGCAATGACGAAAATCACGGCATCATACAGTCCGTCGGGGCTTTCGTCGAGAAACTGTTCAACCCCTACTCTAACAGCATCTCCTCCGAGAATCTCTTCCAGATACAGAGTGAGGTAATCTTCAAAATCGGCAAGACCGAGAACTGCGTCATCATGGGACGTTGTGCTGACTATATCCTGCGCAACAACCCTCAGCTGTTCTCTATCTTCATTACTGCCAATGAGGAAGACCGTTGCAAGGAGGTGGCTAAACGCCTTAACAGCGATATCGAGACAGCACGACGTTTCATCACAAAGCATGAGGCAGAGCGTGCCAGATACTATAACTATTTCACGTCAAAGACCTGGGGAGCCGCCCAGAATTATGACATCTGCATCAACTCATCCATCCTCGGATGGGAAGGAACAGCAAGACTTCTCTCTAGCATAATTCGAAAAAAATACAATCTTTTAACTTTACAAGCATAATGAAAAAAATCCTTCTCCTTGGCTCAGGTGAACTGGGTAAAGAATTCGTAATCGCAGCAAAACGCGCTGGACAGTATGTAATCGCATGTGATCGCTATGACAATGCTCCTGCCATGCAGGTAGCAGATGAGCGTGAAGTATTCTCAATGTTAGATGGTGATGCCCTCGCAGCTGTTGTCAACAAACATCAGCCTGACATCATCGTACCGGAAGTAGAGGCTATCCGTACAGAACGTCTTTTCGACTTCGAGAAACAGGGTGTACAGGTAGTACCATCTGCCCGTGCCGTAAACTACACTATGAACCGTCAGGCTATCCGCGACCTCGCAGCAAAAGAGCTGGGACTGCGTACAGCAAAATACTTCTATGCAAAGACTTTCGAAGAACTCGAAGCAGCAAGCCGTGAAGTAGGTTTCCCATGTGTCATCAAACCTCTTATGTCGTCTTCTGGTCACGGCCAGAGTACTGTAGAGTCTCCTGACCAGCTGAGAAAGGCTTTCGACGACGCTATGGAAGGTGCTCGCGGTGACGTAAAAGAGGTTATCATCGAGGAGTTTATCCACTTCACATCTGAATTCACCCTCCTCACCGTAACCCAGAAGAATGGCGAGACAATATTCTGCCCACCAATCGGACACGTCCAGAAGGGTGGCGACTATCGTGAGTCATGGCAGCCATACGCTATCTCTGAGAAAGACCTCAAGGATGCACAGGAGATGGCAAAGAAGGTGACAGCAGCTCTCACAGGTGCTGGCATCTGGGGCGTAGAGTTCTTCCTCACCGATACTGGCGTAGTATTCTCAGAGCTCTCTCCTCGTCCACACGATACCGGTATGGTGACACTCGGTCATACCACAAACCTCTCAGAGTTCGAACTCCACTTCCGTGCCGTTATGGGATTGCCAATCCACGACATCCGTCTCGAGCATGCAGGATGTTCTGCCGTTGTTCTGGCTGATAAGGACTATCATAGCGCAAGCGAGATAAACTACAACTTCACCGACTGCCTCAACGAAGAATGCACTCGCGTACGTATCTTCGGAAAGCCTGATGCACACTTCGGCCGCCGTCTGGGTGTAGTACTTTGCTATGGTGAGAAGGATGCTGACCTCAACAACCTTCGCGATAAGGCAAAGCGTCTCGCTTCTACCGTCCTCGGCACTAATCCATACATGGAGAAGTAAGAGGTAAGAAGTAAGAAGTAAGAATTGTGAATCCTATTGCCATATTTCACTCACCCTTTCCCACCAAGTTCGGCATACCACGCCAGGCAGGTGTAGTGAGTGAGATACCTGGAACAATAATATTCGAAAAACCCTTCCGCACTCCTGACGCTATCAGGGGTCTGGAAGGGTTCGATTTTATATGGATTATATGGCAGTCTGCTGCCACTAATTCCTCCCCCACTGTCCGTCCTCCCCGTCTGGGAGGCAACACCCGCGTTGGAGTCTTTGCGTCACGCTCTCCACAACGCCCTAATCCCATAGGGCTCTCCTCAGTACGCATCAGCCATATTGATTATGATGCTCCTGACGGCCCTGTAATACATGTTCTGGGAGCCGACATAATGGACGGCACCCCAATCCTCGACATCAAGCCTTACATTCCCTATACCGACAGCCATCCGGAAGCCCGTGGCGGCTTTACCGACACAACAGACTGGCATCCCCTGAAAGTAGTAGGAACAGACGATTCCGTTCTAAAAAAGATACTGGAGCAAGACCCTCGTCCACACTATCATGACGACCCCGACCGCATCTATGGCATGCAATACAACGGCAAAGACATACATTTTAAGGTAAAAGACAAAACCCTATTCATCATAGACGAATAGGATTTGTCACGCGGAGAGAACAAAAAACTCCGAGGTTTAGCCTCGGAGCTTTGAACCTGTTCTTCGCGGAGAGAACAGGATTCGAACCTGCGAACCGATTTTGTCGGTTACACGCTTTCCAGGCGTGCCTCTTCAACCACTCGAGCACCTCTCCAAAAAAAATCTGGGCACAAAGGTACTAAAAAATAACGAAAACCAAAACGAAAACGAAAACTTTTTTCTCATTTTTTTATTTTTTTTTCATCCTTCAACTCTCAACTCTTAACTCTTAACTCTTAACTCTCAACTTCACATCCCTCCCTTTAAGGGTTTCTGTCCCCCGCGAAACGGGGGAACCGAAGGGGGTGTAAAGACCATTGAAGTTCAGGAGGGTCCTTAAGGTAAGCCTGGAGTTTAAGACCATCCCCACAATCTTGTTTTCTCCCACGAGGATGCAGCCCTGTGTATCCTTTGCGGTGTTGCCGGCGTGGATGCGGATGCCTTGCCAGAGGCTGTTAAAGCGGCTGTCACCCGTTATCAGCGGCAGCTGCGTTTTATACTTCGGGCTGTACGTCATACTAACCCTGTATTCCCCTTCCGGTATCGCACACGGTTTTATTGCCTTTAGCAGATTCCTGTCTGCCAGCACCTCCTCAACAGTCCTATCCACCTTCATCTCAATACACGGCGGCTCAAGAGTGTCGCAAAGATATTTATCACTCGTGTAGGTACGAAATTCCTCTACCTCTTCAGTTCTTAAATACAACTTTCCTATTGTGTAATTCTTTCTTTTCGCAATGCGTTTTAAAATAAGTTCCATAATTATTATATTGTTTTTGAAATGACGCGCCGAAACGCCGAAACGCCGACGCGCCTTAATGACTATAGAATAATTGTGCCCGTCTTATGATAGAGTGCAGGCTCTGTGCCCCGTTCCTCACGAATCTTTTCTACCAGATGGTCGCGAATAAGACGACTTACCTTGCCTCTGGCAGATGACGTACACGACAGGTTGAAACATCGCATCACGTCCTCATTGGTGAATTTCTCCGGCAGACGTGTGAAACCCTCGATGGTTTTCTGGCGACGTTGTACATTGACGCTGGCATCCTTTAGTTTATTGTCGAAATACGCCTCTGCCATTGCACCGAAGTAAAACTTCTGACAAGCGTACTGAATGTTCACGATCAACTCTGCCAATTTCCAGTCCACATCATCTGTTTCGAATTCTCCGCACCAGTAGTCACCTTCCTGCTTCATCTTGTCCCAATGCCGCATCACGATGAATGGAGCGGCAAAATTCAGGCCGTGATAAGCACAGCGTTTCAGCAACATCTCGTCAGCCTTGGAGTTATTCTCCTCGGCATCCTTCATGCGGCGTGCCGTCCAGTCGTAGAGTTCATCTACAATTTTCTGCAACGACAACTCACCCTTCATTCTGTCCAGCTTTTCTGCCCATGACTTCAGCCGTGCGTCACTCTCGTAATCCACATGACGTTCCCTATCCATCATTTCAAAATTTGTGGCAGGCAGAGGAATACAAGTCAAACGCGTTGCAAGGCCGCTTCCAAAGTTCTGTTCGTTTACTTTCTTCTTCAGCGCAATGGGTGTGCCTGTATAGATGAAGTTCCACGTCACTATAAAGTCCTGCATGATGCTGTCAACATTACTGTACGCCTGTCCGTCCTCCTCGTTATGAAAGGCTTTTAGCTCCATCGAGAACTTGTCAATCCACGAGCCGCCTTTCTGTACGCTCACCGTATTGTCCAACTCTGTGTCGAAGGTCAGCATGTGCAGCTGCATTTCCTCGCCGTCCACTACCTCTACGGCATTCACCATGTCTTGTATAAACTGCGCGT
Source organism: uncultured Prevotellaceae bacterium (assembly GCA_946405805.1). Lineage (GTDB taxonomy): Bacteria > Bacteroidota > Bacteroidia > Bacteroidales > Bacteroidaceae > Prevotella. The sequence continues at coordinate 35,877 of CAMJIL010000019.1, forward strand.
TAGAAGTACGAGCCGGATGCACTCTGACCACCACCTTCGGTTTCTTAGGCTTCTCTTTGTTGGCACCCTTCGTCTTCATCAGTTCGCGATAGGCGTTGATGGCATCTTTGCCCACTTTGTCGGCAGCCACGATAGGTGCCGCAAGGAGTTTGAAGAGCCTTGTTGCAAACGATTTTCCGCAGGCGGGATCGCCGATGATGAGAGTGGAATTATTCAGCCGACGCAGTTCTTCTGGCCTGTGATAGAAGCGATATGTGCATCGTGTCATAAGGGTCATAAGCAGTCCTCCGCTCACAAACAGCGCAGCAGGAAACTGGTTTCTCTTAAGCCCTTTGCAGATATCCTTCAGCAGAGGAAATTCCACACTCAAAGCCTCTATCTGCTCGCCCCAGTCGTTTAGTTGAGAGTTGATGGTTGACAGTTGAGAGTTTTGGTTTTCGTTACCAATAATCTCGCGCATTGTCTTCGACAAACCCTTCGGCTGCTCCTTACAGGCTGATTCTACGATGCTTCTGAATTCCTGTTCGTCCAGCCCCAGACGCGGCATTATTTCAAGCAGCAGATTCTTGTTGTTGTCGCATATCGCACGCAGGTTTACAGCCAGGTGGTACAGCTTCACATTACGCTCCCCCTCCTGTGGTACACCACCATTACGCTTCCACCATTCATCGATAATCTCGCTGTAAGGTCGGCCCTTGAAAGATGTCTGAGGAAAAACCCCATCCTCGTCCTTCGGACACTCCTTCCCGAGGGCAGGAGAAAGATTACCATTATCCTTCCCTCCCTCTCGGTGGAGGGATGCCTGCTCTGCAGGTAGGGAGGGGGTCGTTGCTCCGCTTCTGCCTTGTCTGTATTCCTCATCATACTTCTCCGCAAACTCCTTATTTTCATAAGTAAAGAGTTCCTTATCGAGATACAGAATATCCTCTTCTTTGCAGATGAAACTCATTCGTGAAGCATCCTTGCAGCTCTCGTCCACTTCCAAGCCCAGCAGCTTCGCCATCTGGTGCTGGTTGTCAATGAGGTTACCCCATTCCGTCCGAGCCTTAAAGACAATCTTCAAGCCCTTGCCGGAGGGAGTGATATAAGCAAGCAATATGCCCAGCTCTTCACTCTTCTGCTTCAACTCTTCACTTTTAACTTTTAACTCTTCACTCTCCAGGTGATCTATGTCCATCACCACAAGTCCTGTCAGCCTTGTTGCTGCTTGCTTGCGCCATGCACCTGTTACGCCCTTCTTCGATGTTGTCTCGTCAAAGGTAGCCTGAAAGATGAAAGCAGGGAGTTTTCTCTTCAGTGAAGCGTCGCCAGTCTCTCTGAACTTGTCTATATTCTCCTTCCACTGTGTAGCCCTGACGAGCGCATAAAACTGCGCTTCGTCAACAGGCAACGTAGGATTACTGAAATTCTTCTGATAACAAAACATCTTTATTCGATATTAAAGTTTAATAATGATATTTGCTTCGCTCAGAATTACACAAATTGAATAATATCCCTGTCTATCAGCACTTCCTTTGCTGATTTTATCTCCCTATCGAGCGTTGAGCATACACGCGCAGTACCCAGATTTTTGGGGATACTCTCATACACCTTTATGCGTTGTGTGCTTTCCTTCACCCATCCATGCTCCAGCACCCTGAGCAGTTTGTCAGGTTTCTTGTAATTCGGCTGGGGACTATATGCCCTGAAGATTATCTTACCCGTTACCTTGTCTTTATACAAAGAACCCTTAACGCACTTCTTTGTGAGGCGTGCGGAAACCTCTTCTGAAATTTCAATTTTCTTAATCATGATTTTGAGTTGATTTTGCGAGAAGAAGTTTTCGGAAATCCGATGGCCATCTTTAATCACGTGAAGACCTCCTCTGCTTCAACTCATAGATTAATAATTAAAGTATAATAAACGGAGAGAGACCTGTCTCTTCTTCAAACCGTTTTCTGATAGAGTCGAGCGTTGACATTTCTTCTGGAATCATATTTCCATTGTCAATAGCTTCTTGCTCCTCTGTCCTTACATCTTGCACGAACAACAGATATTCAAGTCGCTTGATCTTACCCTGTCTGCGTCTTACATTCTTCAGACCATCAGCCATCTCCCATTGCTTACACTTGAAACGCTGTTCAACCTTCAGCTCTAACTTTTCGCAGATGCGGGTACCATCATTGTCAACACACTTGTGCAGGCATGAAGCGCAGCACTTTTTCACTTTAACACCATAAGCGTTTCTTACGCTTGTAATTCTCATTTTTTTCATAGTTTTTTTCATGATTCTTTTTCTACTTTTAAATTAATGTTTGATTTATTTGTCTTGATTTATGAGTGCAATGTTGCGATTTATTTTACTACTGACTTTAAACGTTAAACTTTAAACGTTAAACTTTATCTCTCATTTCCATCGGCAAAGGTACGGACATCTGTTCGGGTATAAAAACACCCATTTTATACTCTTCCAAAAAGTTGTCTTAGCAGTACTTTCGCATTTCTGGGAAGTACATAGTTGCCACAATTGGTATAGTACCTGTTCTTCTTTCTTACTCCCTCCATGCGCAGGTGCAACGTCAGCATAGGCACGTCACGCCTATAGATGCCATTGTTCTGCATCCTACAGACAAGATTTGTTACAGCATAGCGGTTCATGTGTCCCGCTTGCATGCCCTTTTTCATCGTAAGGAATTCCGACAGGCATTCGTCATCCAGTATCTCCTGCCACAAATCGTCAATCTCTTCCTGCCACAAATCTGTAGCATAGTCCTTGATTGAATGTACATAGTCCAAAACTTCGCGCACGTATGCGTCCTTGTTTATTGTTCTGGGGAAGTCGACAAATACCCGGCCTTCTTTAGTCAGTCTCTCCAACAGAGCTGCATCGAACTCGTTTGACGACAGCCTTCTTAAACTTTTTTTCATTGATCCAAGTTTTGTGAGAAGGTTGAGGTGTAGCTACTTTATCTCATGAGAACTCTCACGCAACTCGGGTTAATAATTAAATCTGCTGCAAAGGTATAACGTATATGTGGAATAACATCCATAAAGCACAAAAGTGGGTAGATTCCCACTTCTGACTTTTCCTCGGATTTTTTGCCTCCTATCTACAACTTTTCCTCAAAAATGCCAACTTTTCCTCAGCAACAGCAGAAACTTTTCCTCAAAGCAGCTAAAAAACGAGGAAAAATTGTGGACTTTTCCTCAGCGAACGAAGAAAAGATACAAAAAAAGTGGATGAACTCCCTCAGGAATCCATCCACCTATTATTCATAAAAATCTAAAACTTTATACTACAGCGACCTCTTTAGTTACACTTTCCATCATTTTTTGGAAACTGTCTGCTGCGCCTCTGTCCGTAATACCGCATTCTCTCTGTTCCTTACGTTGTTTTGATACTGCCGACCACACCAGCAGTTTGTACCTGCCCTTGTAGTTGTCGCAGAAATACTGGTAAAGACGTTTCTCCTTTCCCTTCTCCACAGCACACCATTTCAGGAAATATACTATCGTTGTCGAGTCCAGTTTTCCCAGTTGTCCTTCCACACTCATCTCGTCATAATGCTCAATAGCCTTGCGAACCATGCGCACCTTCTCACTGTCATCGTGGAAGAGATATGTTTCCTCCTCGGTGAGTCCATCGTTTCTGCCCTTGCGCATAGCCTCTAAGAAAACATACTTCTTGAATTCCTTCTTCGGCACGTTATGATACTCCTTTTTCAGGAACTCGTCCATCGAGCGGGCCTTTTTGCGTCGCTCACTCAGTTCCGTCTCCGGCATTTGCTGCACATTTCCCAGGAAGTCCGCAAATTCTCTCACGCTACTCATGAGTTGCTCACAGCTTTCGTAATAGATGCTTTTTAGCTGGTGTACGTCCTGACGTATTTTCTCTTCGCTTTCTATCATCCGATGACACAGGGCCAGCGTTGTTGCAGCCGTTGTCAGCAGCGTTTCCAATCGATCGTATAGCACCTGAACACAGTCATCATACGATGTCAGCCCCCACATATCTATCACACACGCGCCATACGAGAGCGACGAGCGTTCGAATACCGTTGGCTGCTGTGTGCCATCAGGCAGCTGTACCATCGAACGAGGCGTGGTCTTCTGGAACACTTTCTTTATGGCACACAGCGTGGAGCGAATGCGGTTGAAGTATCTCTCGGCAGTCTCGAAACACTTGTTATTGTCCGTAGCAAACTGTTGTATGAACGTTTCAGAAAACCTCACCAGCGAGCGTGCTTCGATGTTCATTCTCGACTGATATGTTGCCACCATATCAATAGCCTGTTCTATGTCGTACTTTGTATAATGTCGAGCCTGGATGCCAGCAATAAATCTGTCCTCCTCAAACTGCTCCAGTGCGGTGATAATATCCACCAGCGTCTTGTCATCTTTTTCCACAATAGTTGAATATCTCATTTCACAACCCTTTCTTTCTTCGCTTCTTTCAGGTTGTCTGCCTCAACGGTCAGGTTTTTGCTCATTACATAATTAGCTCTAAATTTAAATTCCATAGTTATTAATTCTTTTGTTAGACATAAAAAAATACTTTGCAACCCAATTTGCGATTGCAAAGATACAACACAGGGTGTGCCAAAACTGTGGACACCCCATAAACATTTAATAATAATTAAGAATTTGGGATATTTCTCTCCAACCTTCCTGTGTGCGTTCCTTTACCGCCATTATTACCGCCATCTATGGTAACATCTTCCTCATCGATGGTTACATTTTCGTCATAAGAGGTAATCAAGAACACAAACTGCTGACCGCTGTTAATCTCTATCTTGTCTCAAGATAGTATAGTGGCGCATAGCGCAGGATATTGCAAGTACAAGAAACTAAATCCTCTGCCCAATGCAATTCATGGAACAGACGAGACTCTACATACGGACTATCATATAGTTCGTAGGAACATCCGGAGTACATTCATCTAAACTTATCATTTCCCTGGCTTTGGGGGATTCTTTTCGGGATAATGAAAACTAGGAAGTTTTTTCTCATTCTGATGATCACCAGAATGATGTATTTCAGCGTCGTGTACTCTATTGTTATCGTAATTACTCATAATCAATCTGTAATATTATATTTTGTTTGAAGGGTATCAGCAGTCATCTCTGCCGCCTCCTTTTGCAATTCTTTAGAAAACTCAAATCCATCTTCATCATCAAAGAACTCATTCTCACTAATTCTTTGTTTAAGATGGTTGAGTCTAGTCTTGGCAGCATCTTTTTCAATTGAGCCATCTTTTAGTTCATACCAAAGATTATCCAATTCAAGAAACAATGCCTCTTGCTTGTAGCATCTTGTATTGAGTGTGTGGACGTGTTTGCCGAAGTGGAATACGGGTTTTAAGGCTGTTATAACCTGTGACACCGCTATTATACATCCCCATAGCATAGCCAAATCATCCCATATCGCCCAGCTCGCGATACTAGCAGAAGATGAAACAGCTAAAATGGAATTGATTATCTTATTTTTCCTACGAAGTTGTTTCACCTTCAGCGCCATACATTCAGCGTGAAAACGACAGTCTTTCAGTTCTATCTTGACGAGTTCTTCTATAGACTGTTTTTTTGTCATCTACTACTTATTTGTGTATTTGTTTATTCTTTCTTTTGACTCATAATGACCCCTGCCACATACTCCGCCATCTTCACTGGTACAGCATTACCAATAGCCTGCTCAATAGATGATGTTGTTCCCACAAATTCAAATGATTCAGGAAAAGACTGGATGTAGCTACGTTCTTTGGTAGTTAGAACGTGTACCTTAGAGAGATCACTTGTCTTGTCGGCAGGATGGATAACGTAATTAGAAGGGATGGGCCTATTGACGCTTCTTATAGTAGAGAGAGGCTCATCAATGGAAAAGATAGCCCTGCGTTTATAAGTACGAGGGTGTTGATAGATATAGTCTGCAGCTATAGGCTTATCCTTGAAATACTGTCTTACCGTCATTCGTTCATTTGATAATCCAGACAACATCTTTTCCAACAGAAAATCATCTTTCTCGTCAAGTTTTCCACAACAAAGTATCTGCGTCGCATCTGTGGTACTCCCATATAACTGGCATCCCAAACATGCTTAGTGACACCATAACCAGCAGACCTAAATATAGTCAGAACCTCCTCAAAGATTGGCGACTTCTCAATGTTGTAGACATTTTCCATCAAGAACCATTACTTCTTCTTGCGCACCTTCCATTCACCATAGTTTCCACCAATACGCTCAATCACGTGATTTTTCTTTAGATCTTCTACATCACGTAAGATGGTTCGTTTGTGAACGTCCAACTTTTCAGCAATAGCTTCAATGCTGATATGTGAATCTCTGCTCATCAGTCCCACAATAGCCTGTCTGCGTCTGTTCTTTTTCTCTTTGACGGAGAGACTTTCAAATGGTTCTAACGGCAATGCGAGTTCCTCATCCGTCAGTTCTGGTACATTCTCATCCGAAGATGGTGACATTTTCTCGTCAACGGTGACATTTTTGCTCGAAGATGGTGACATTTTTCCATTGATGGTGACATTTTCATCCGCAGATGATGACATTTTCTCATCAACGGTGACGTTTTCTTCTTGATAGGTAATCGAGAACACAAACTGCTGACCGCTGTTAATCTCTATCTTATACCCAGGATAGTAGAGCGGCGCATAGCGCAGGATATTGCGAGTACCAGAACCTAAATCCTCTGCCCAATGCAGTTCATGGAACACACG
>CAMJIL010000020.1 GCA_946405805.1 uncultured Prevotellaceae bacterium
CCATATCACCTACGTTAACCTCACCGTCACCATTAACATCAGCAGCCTCCTTAGTGATATCACCAGCTTCACCAGCCATGAAGTTACTTACGCATACCAAGTCACCTACGTTAACCTCACCGTCACCATTTACATCACCATAGATGGTAGAGTCATCGATGAGAGTAGCAAGTCTTGCAGCTGCTGCAGCATAGTCGAAGCCTTCTACCTTACCTGTGAGCTTAATAGTTGCGTTATCGATTCTACTGAAACCAGCGGTTACATGTCCATGAGCACCGAGGAGAACAGTTCCGAGGACAGCAGTCTCATTTAACTCAGGCTTAACATCAGCAAATTCGCGAGGAAGATTTGTATCACGATTGAATTTATTGCCTTCTTCACCTGGAGTTTCACCATCATAATACTTCACAACCTTAGCTTCACCTTCGCCAACGTAAGCGTAAGCCTCGTGTGGCTCACCGCCGTCTTCACCAACGATGATAGAAACAGTAGCCATAGCCATAGGAAGCATATCGATATGCTGGCTAGCGTCATGCTCATGAGCACCCCAATCAGTTCTGATACTTGCCTCAACTATTGGCTTGAGAGCAGAAGCTCTTTCACCAGCCCATGAAGAAACACCATAAGAAGGACCAATGTTACCCTGTATCTTCTCGATTGTCCAACCTGGGAAGTCATTTACTGTACCAGGCCAAGCGGCTGTGCTATAGAAGCCAGCATTCTGGATGAAGTTTGTTACATCGATTTCTACAGGAACAGTGATACCAGTTGGTTCACCTGTCTCTGGATCCTTTTGCTCCTCAACGAATGGATCACCTTCAGCACACTTGTCGTAGATAGCCTTTGCAACACGGAGCTTGAGCTGATAAGCAATCTCCTGATCGTCTGTGACAGCATTGTTTGCTGCTATTACGTACTTGTTATTAGCCTTTGTCTCATCAAGAGCAACGAGCTGATTTGCAAGACCAATAATCTGCTTAGTCAACAGACCAACACAAGTATTCTTCATGTTATTGAAGAGAGTAGTGTTATCCTCCATTGTCTTTGTAGCACCAATAAGGTCCTCATCTTCAAGAGTAGAAGGATCTACACCTTCGTAAGTTGCAAGAACCTCACCAAGAATCTCGAATGCCTCGAGTTTCTCATACTTTGTACCAACACTTTCTGTGTAAGCTTTATTTGCTGATTCATAAGCAGTATTGAAGCGTGGGATGTACTCGAAACGAGTCATCATAGACTTTGTGAGGCCGTCAAGCTCTTCAATAGCAGCCTTAAACTCTTCCTCAGTAGTCATAGTGATCTTATCAGGATCCTCATACTTAGCGATACCCTCTTCCAGAGCAGTCTTTGTTTCGCCGTCATACATAGGATCTGCAACCTTATCGAGAGCAGCCTTAGCACTCTTCACACTCTCAGCAAGGAGAATAAAGTACTTAACGGCACGAGAACCTGGCTGGATGAGAGAGAAGTTACCAATCAGAGTCTCACCTGCTGGTGAACCGAATCTAACGATATAGTTACCTTCTGCTGGACAATCCCAAGAGAATGTGAACTTATCAGCCTCGTAGTTTGCACCACGGCTACCTGCCATATTTACAGGAGAAGTATTGAATACCTTGTCAAGATAAACTTTCTCACCTGACTCGTCAAGAACCTGGACATGAATCTCGCGAGAAATGTCTTCCTTCCAGTTTGCAGCATACAAAGTGAAGTCGTGAGTAGCCTTTGCCAGAGCGAGCTTTGGAGCACCTTCGCCAGCAGCAGCACCATACTGCATGAAGCCGTTTGGCCACTGACCGTTACAATAGTAACCAATTGACAGACCCTTCAGAGCAAGGTCGTTGAAGATACGTGTACCATTGTAGTTGAAGTCTGTGTCAAATGCACGCATTTCACCACCTTGCCAGAGTTCCCAACCTGACTCAGCCTTTGGTGATCTGTTATTACCTGCACCACCGAATGAAGGATCTACCAATATTTCCTTATCGTTTGGTAATTCACCCTCTGTTACTTCGTAGGTATTTACAACAACACCTGTCAATATGGTCTCGTCCATGCCACCACCTGAGAATACAGTGTAGCGGAGAATAGCATTCTGCTCTACCTCATTGGTGTATTCAACTGTTATTGTCTGCATATTCTCATCCTTTACAGGACCTCCGTCAGGAGTAGCTGTTTCCAAACTAACCTCCTTAGAAGCGAGAACGTTAGTACCTGTTGCATCAAGAACCTCACAAAGAACCCTCTTACCAGCAGCCTTATAACCAGATGCTATGAAGTCGATATGAAGATTACCTACAGGAAGAGTTACAGCATAACCCTCCATGTTACCATAGACTGCTCTTGACTGCTTGCTGCTTTCTGCACGTACATAGAATCCATTTGCGAACAACATACGTGGGCCAGAACCATAAGTTCCACCTGAAGGACGTACATCACCTGGATCTTCGTCACTTACATAGTTAACGTAAAGTGTCCATCCCAAAGGAATTGAACCATTAGGGGCATCTGTAAAGTTGATAGTCTGTACAGGAGTGATTATCTCCTCAGCAACCTTTGGCCTACCAGCTTCGAAAGTGATAACGTAAGGCTCATCATACTTGCCTTCCTCTACAGTTTCTGCACCAGAAATAGTAATTGTGTTGTTCTTTGCAAGCAGACCATTGTCATTGCGTACGAAAACAACTGTCTCAGCTGTTTCACCTGTAGTCTTGAGAGTAAGAGGAACAATTGTACCACCACAATCAAGAGTAGCAGAAACCTTAGAAAGAACAATATCATGATCGAATGTGAATGAGAACTCACTCAGATTAACATCGATAGAGAAAGCCTTATTAGCAGGATAAGAAGATATCAACTCTGGTGGCAGATATGCGAATGACATATCACCGTCAAGACCTGCATCGTATTCAGCATCGAATTCAACAACGTCGAAGGTGCTTGCCTCTGTCTCCTTATCAACATACTTAATCTGTCTTTCGTCTGTTGGGTTTGTGAAGTTAACAACAATCTTGTCTTCTTCACCAACTGCATCTACAAGGAATACGTAAAGAGCACCATCCTTATGGTATTCGATAGCCTCAATTTCAGCAGCAGCACCATTTACTGTAGCAGATGCATAATTAGCAACTTCGTCTGCGTCGAACAATACAATACCCTTTGGTGCAGCCTCAGCCAAAGCAGCGATATTGGTATTTGCACCAAAGTCAACCTTAATAGCGCCCAATACACCGAAACCTACTGACTGAACAGCACCAACCTCAGAAAGAACTACATCTCTAACAGAGAATAAGCCTGGGTTGAAGACATTGAGAGTGAGGAAGAACTTGTCTGCCAATTCACCCTTGCCCTTTTCAGCATACTTTTCTTTCTGCATCTCTTCGCTTGCAAAGACGAAGTTTGCAGAATAGCTCTCGTAAGCGCCCTCATTGAAGCGATCGAAAGTAGCACGCTGCTCATTGCCATTAAAGTCGAGCAGAGCGATGTCTGCATCATCCTCACCCTGCATCAGAGCTGCAGAAGCCTGACAACGTGGACGTTCATCACCTTCATGCACACCATCTTCATAACGGTTTGAGCCCTGAAGCTTGAAGTCAAGACGATAAGTCTTACCTTCTACCAAAGGAAGATTACGGAACTTGATAGCACGACGCCACCATGAGTTTTCATCCAGAGTACCGTCTGAGTTGAAGATAGTCAAAATGCCTTCAGCAACATCACGAGTGTCACCCTCCTCATTGTTTACGAACTCGTAGAAACCTACAGCAGTCGGATCCGTTGGCTGCGAATCAAACTGCGCCTTGAACACTACTTTACCAGCAGCTTGTGCGCCAAGACTGCAGAGAAGCAATGTTACCATGAAAAGTAAACTCTTCAGTTTCATAACATTTAGATTTTAAAAAGTTAATAAATAAGAAAAATAAAAATAAAAATAAATTAATAATTAAACATTAAGGTATAATTTTTCACCTTCAATTCTTAATGGAGCCACCTTCAGGCTGCGCAACCAGGTAATACCATTAGATGGCACACAGTCGTGGTGGAAGAGATACCACTGTCCCTTGTACTCTGTTATGCAGTGGTGGGTTGTCCAGCCTACTACTGGCTGCAGCAACTCTCCTGCGAAAGTAAACGGACCATAAGGGTTGTCTCCTATAGCATAACACAGCAGGTGGCTGTCGCCTGTGCTGTATGAGAAATAGTACTTGCCATTCATCTTGTGCATCCATGAAGCCTCGAAGAAGCGATGTGGGTCATTTGCCTTCAATGGCTTACCGTTCTCGTCGAGGATGACAACAGGCTTTGGTGTCTCAGCAAACTGCAGACCGTCAGCTGTCAGACGTGCTACACGAGATGGAAGAGCCTCTACATCACCTTCTGGGAGATAGGCATTCTCAAGAATCTTGTTGTCCTTATATCTTTGAAGCTGTCCACCCCAAAGACCTCCGAAATAGATGTAAACCTCACCATCTTCATCCTTAAAGGCACATGGGTCGATGCTGTAAGAACCATACATAGGATATGGCTCAGCCTTGAAAGGACCTTCTGGCTTATCAGCGATAGCTACGCCAATATGGAAGAGACCATTATGGTCTTTTGCAGAGAAATAGAGGTAGTATCTACCATCATTACCCTTACAAACATCACTGTCCCAAAGCTGACCAGCAGCCCAGGGCACATCTTCTAAGGCGAGAATGACACCATGATCGGTGACTTCGCCATTTTCTATGTCATCAAGAGAAAGAACATGATAGTCCTTCATCTGGAAATGTCCGCCATCATCGTCTTCTGACGCACCACTATCCCAATCGTGAGAAGGATAGATATAAACGCGTCCGTCAAAGACTTTTGCGGCTGGATCTGCCATATAGTCGGCAGGAAAGAGATAACGTGGAAACATATTTAGTTAAGAGTTAAAAGTTAAGAGTTATTACTTACTGAACAACGCTTCTATCTTCTTTACGACAGGTTTTTCTTCTTTCTTTCTGTCGAAGAGGAGTGGATAGTTTGTTCTGCCTGCTACTGGGAAGTTGTTGAGCCAGGACTGGCCATCTTCTATACCCCACAGTGTTACACGGCTTATCTGGTCGCGATGCTTGTAGTAAATCTTCCAGAGGTCCATCCATCTGTCGTCAATCTTCTTCAGAGAGTCAGCAGGGATATTGCCGTCCTTGTAAGGATTGAACTTCTCCTGATATTTGAAATTCTGGGCGATGTCAGCACCACCGAACTCCTTTGGATTTGGCAGAACATTAAGGTCGAGCTCTGTCATCATCACCTTTACACCTTCTGCTGCAAAGGCATCGATACTCTTCTCGTATTCTGACAACTTAGGATAGTCGAGACCATTATGGCTCTGCATACCGATAGCATCGATGCGAATGCCCTTTTTCTTGAAGTCACGGATTATCTCGCAATACTTGTCACGCTTGCCTTTGTTAGACATAGAAAAATCGTTCAGGTACAGCTCTGCATCAGGATCAGCCTCCATAGCAGCACGGAATGCTATCTCGATGAATTCTGGGCCGATAATTTTGAAGAACTCTGATTTACGATAGTCACCATTGTCAAGAATAGCCTCATTGACAACATCCCATCCCAATACTTTTCCCTTGAAGTGGGTCATAACAGCCTTGATGTGATCTTGTATTCTCTTTACCAATACTTCACGAGAGCAAGGATTACCCAATTCGTCCTTGAAGAACCAGCGTGGAACCTGTGAATGCCACAAGAGACAATGACCTGTGAGAGTCATATTGTGTGCCTGAGCATATTCCACGAGTCGGTCAGCCTGACGATAGTCGAACAGTCCCTCATTTGGCTGCAACTCTTCTGCCTTCATGCAATTCTCTGCCACAACAGCATTGAAGTGCTTATCGACGATAGAGTTAATCTTTGGATCATTGATACGAACCTGAACAGTATTCATAGCAGTACCAATGAGGAAATGCTTTCCTACTGTCTCACGAAGACCGTCTGCCTGCACAGCATTTGCAAGCATCAAACCTAAAAGACTTATTATAATGTGTTTCTTATTCATTCTTAATTATTGATTATTCTGTGCTCTGCGAAGAGTTAATTCTGCCTGCATTTTCTCATTGTACTCCTTTGTGATAGGATAGAAGAAGAGAGCCACAACGCCTATAGCGAAGAGGACAGCAGGAATAACACTGCTGACGAGACGGATACCCTCGATAGCAGAAGCACTCTGTATAGCAGCACCTCCTACATAGCCGAAACTTGAAAGGATGATACCAGCGAAAGCACCACCAATACCAAGACCAGCCTTCAGGGCAAATACTACGCCAGAGAAGCAGAAACCAGTAGCACGACGACCGCTGACATACTCTACATGATCTGCTACATCACCAATCATAGCCCACAGAAGTGGAACTGTTGGAGCGTAAGCAAGGCTCTTCAAGACGCACAGCAGGTAGATAGAGGCAACATCTGTTGGTTCTGGCAGATAGAAACATGCTGTGAAGAATGCTGTCAGAGAAAGACAGATAACAAAGACACGCTTCTTACCATAACGGTTAGCCAGGAACTCAGAAAGAAGTATCACACCAAGGAACTGAACAATGGCTCCTATCATATTAAATAAGGAGAAACCAATGCTGTAGGCATCAGCCTGACTGTGTGCTATGAGGTTAAAGGCACCCAGAATGCTTGCTCCTACGCCCGTACGCGTACCTTCTATATCTGCTAAGCCGCATTTCTCAATGAAACCATAGAGGGCTGCCTGATCAATATTGCTCTGGAAATAGAAACTCATTGCACTACCCCATACAGCAAGTGTTATAAATACAAAGAGTGTCAGAACGAACATTGCCTTCCAAGGATTGCTTTTGAAGGTTTCCTTTACGTCAGCCATCACATTACTCTCCTGAGCAGGAGGAGGAGTGATTCTCTCCTTTGTTGAAAGGAATGCTATAACGAGGAATACGAAACCTACACAAGCAAAGAGGCCGATAGTACATAACCATCCGTGAGCCTCATCACCATTACCAAACTTGTTTACCAATGGCAATGTGAGACCCTGAACAACGAACTGTGCTATTGTGCTGGCAACAAAACGAATGCTGGTAATACTGGTACGCTCCCTGATGTCACTACTCATCACACCACCCAAAGAACTGTAAGGGGTGTTGTTGATAGAGTACATCGTCATAAGAAGGATGTAAGAGATTGTTGCATACAGAGCAACCATTCCCTTATCCTCGATACCAGGATTATAGAATGCCAATACATAGAAAACGGCGAAAGGCAAAGCAGACCACAATACCCAAGGACGATACTTACCCCACTTCGTCTGTGTCTTATCGCTAAGAATACCTACTGCTGGATCAACAAAAGCATCGACGATACGAGCTATGAGGAGAACACTACCTGCGATTGCTCCATCCAGACCAAAGATATCAGTATAAAACTTCAACTGGAAAATCATCATCATCTGGAAAACCAGATTTGCAGACGCATCTCCCAAAGAGTATCCGATCTTTTCTCCAAGGCCAACTTTCATGTTGGGAACTTTACTTTCGATTTCTATGTTATTTTCGTTTGCCATTTGAATTGTTGTTTAGATTTCGATTGCAAAAATATATATAATGTATGAGACAAAAATTGTAGAATATTCTAAAAAGTTTTTCTAGTGTAACATGGTGAAGTTTTTTTTGCCTTCGGAAACAATATTTTACGAAAAAGAAACAAAATATAAAGTTTATTTCTCGGAAAAACCGTACTTTTGCACTCGGTAAAGTTTTTTTCATCATAATGGTTAGTAAGTTTAGTTAAAAAAAGGAGAGCTGCAACTGAGACAGTTGCAGCTCTCTTAAAAAAAGAAAAGATTTTACGTATATTATATATAAGGTATATGCTACAAGCGAGAAATATAAGCCTAATGAACAAAATGTATTTTTTCCTGTGTCTCCTTACACAGGTTCTTACCTTAGGGGCAGCAAATAATGTTGCCCCTAAGTTTCCAAATGAAGATGGTAGTAAACTATGGTTGCATTATGACTTCGCAAACACCCCTGCTGAGATAACTGGGGTGTCCGGTACCGCAATGGCGGAACTGAAGAGCTTCTGGAAAGGAAAGCCAGTAGAGTTAAGTAAACAACGCAGCCTTGGACATGATGATTATGTAATAACAACAACTAATGGAAAGATTACCCTCTCTGCTGGCTCTAACATCGGCCTGCTCTATGGAGCATATCACCTATTGCGCCTGCAACAGACAGGAGCTGACTGCACAAACCTTAATATAAAGGAGCATCCTGCGTATGCTCTGCGAATCCTTAACCATTGGGATAATCCTGATGGTACTGTAGAGCGAGGATTTGCCGGCAGAAGTATTTTCTGGACAAAAGAAACACTGAATACTGCACGAATACAGCAATATGGACGTGCCAACGCCTCTATTGGCATTAACGGAACAGTATTAAACAACGTAAATGCAAAACCAGCAACCCTTTCATCCCAGCAATTAGAAAGGGCAAAGCAAATAGCAGATATCCTTCGCCTTTACGGAATAAGAGTATATCTGTCAATAAATTTTGCTTCTCCTATACGCTTAGGAGGATTGTCAACTGCAGACCCTCTGAATAAAGATGTTATAAAATGGTGGGAGAAGAAAGTTGCAGAGATATACAAAATGATACCAGACTTTGGTGGTTTCCTCGTAAAAGCTAACTCCGAGGGAGAGCCAGGCCCTTGTGATTATGGTCGCTCACACGCAGAAGGTGCCAATATGCTTGCAAAAGTATTAAAAAAGCACGATGGAATCGTTATGTGGCGTTCTTTTGTGTATAATCCCAATGATAATGACAGAGCCAAACAGGCATATAATGAGTTTATGCCTCTTGATGGACAGTTCCTGGATAATGTCATAATACAAATAAAGAATGGTCCTATAGATTTCCAGCCCCGAGAGCCATATAGTCCGCTTTTCACAGGAATGCAGAAAACATCCATGATGGCAGAACTGCAGATTACTCAGGAATATCTGGGAGCAGCTAACCATTTGGTATTCCTCTCCCCTATGTGGAAAGAGTTTTTGGGTAGCATTAATCCTTCATCACTAAAGGCAATGGCTGGTGTTGCCAATATAGGAGACAACACAAACTGGTGTGGTCACCACTTTGCCCAAGCTAACTGGTATGCCTTCGGACGACTGGCATGGAATCCACAAATAACATCGGAGGAAATAGCAAAAGAATGGCTCGGACAAACTTTTGACTCTCAACTCTCAACTCTCAATTCTCAACTCTTACAGGCTATGCTTGACAGTCATGAAGCAGCAGTCAGCTATATGATGCCTCTCGGATTACATCATATCTTTGCAGAAGGTCACCACTATGGTCCTGCTCCTTGGTTTACTAAGCCTGGTATGCGTCGAGACTGGACACCACCATACTATCATCAGGCAGACTCCGTAGGATTGGGATTTGACAGAAGTCACAAAGGAACAGACGCTGTATCACAATATCCAAAAGAACTCTGTAACTTGTATAACAACATAAACACTTGCCCAGAAACACTGTTAGCCTGGTTTCATCATGTACCTTGGGATTACAAAATGAAAAGCGGACGTACATTCTGGGAAGAGTTATGCCATAAGTACGATGAAGGAGTTAGTGTAACAAAAGACATGCTAAAGACTTGGGATGCTTTGCAGCCATATATTGACCAACAGCGTTTTACTGAAGTGCAGCGAAAACTACGCATACAAGTAAGAGATGCTGTATGGTGGCATGATGCTTGCATTCTATACTTCCAGACATTCTCAAAGAGACCTATACCTCAGGATGTTGAACATCCTGTACATAACCTCGATGAAATGACGGATTTCAAGATAAATATCACCATGTATGAAAACCCAGCATATGGGTATAACAAATAATGTGAAAAGGATTTACTAAAAACAACTGATAGGATTCCTAAAGGTGAAAAAAACTTAAATTTTCGTCTTTTATCCTCTTAGGACTCGCCTCTATACAGATTTTTTTGTACCTTTGCACCCGCAAGCGTGGTTCCCACCTTATATATATACCACGTTAGCACGGGCTTTTAGCTCAGTTGGTTAGAGCAACAGACTCATAATCTGGAGGTCCTAGGTTCAAGCCCTAGATGGCCCACGAAAGGCACCACTCGATATGAGTGATGCCTTTTTTGTTTGTAGAATATGAATAAAAGTCTTATTTCCATATTACTGTTATTTCTTCTGGCGGTGAGTCTGAATGCCCAAACATGGGAAGAGGATTTACGAAAAGAAGTAAATGGAGTATTGTCAAAAACCAAAAAGGTTTCCATCGGATGTTGTATATATGACCTGACAGCTGACTCTACCCTGTATGAGTGGAATGCAGACAGGATGATGGTTCCTGCCAGCACCCAGAAACTATATACTGCTACTGCTATGCTCTCCACATATGGTGAAGATTTCACTTTTCTGACAAGTATCACAACAAACGGAGAGGAAGCAATGGACACTTTGGGGAATCTTTTCCTGAAGGGAGATATTTATATCAATACCAACTGCGACCCCACCCTAACAGCTGAGGGAGCAAGAGCCATTAAGGACAAAATCATTGCAATGGGATATGATTCCATCGATGGTGGCATCATTCTTTGCATTAACGAAAAAACGCAGCATATACGCCTTGCAGAAGATAATTTTGCGCCACAGGTAGCAAGACTGCTTGCTTCAGATACAGTAAAATTCTCATCATCCCTTACATGGGGAAAGGAGAACACCACAGACAGAGGAACATATCCATTGGGATACATCCGTACTCCTTTGATGAAAGTTATGAATCGTATGTTGAAAAGCAGCGATAACATATATGCAGAATCGATGTTGCTGAATCTCGTAAAGAATGATCAAAACTGGTCTTATGACGGATGTAAGGATGTAGTAAGAAGTTTGGTAAGTAGAATTCGTGAAAGATATCGACCAGAAGAATGTCAATGGGATATAAAGTATAATTACTACAATATCATTGACGGAAGCGGCTTGTCACATTCTAATAAATCTACTGCACAATCACAGATAGATCTTTTGAGATATGTCTATAATGACAAAAATATTTACCAATTACTGTATGACAACATGCCTATTGCAGGTGTTGATGGTACTTTGGGAAAGAGAATGACTAACGGTATGGCCCACAATAATGTACATGCAAAAACAGGAACACTTAATGGTGTCTCAACCTTAAGTGGATATCTTACAGCATCTAATGGGCATGATATAGCTTTCTCTATACTTATTAATAATTGCTATGACAAACCTTATGCTCGCACACTACAAAACAGAATCTGCGAGATAATGTCAAAGTGATTTTTAAGGTTTTTGGCGTTTTTTGCAGGAAAAACTAAAAAAAACTCATTAAAAATTTGGATATTTCACTTTTTCGTTGTACCTTTGCACCGCAATTCGAGAAAATTGCATAAAATGCTTCCTTAGCTCAGTTGGTTAGAGCATCTGACTGTTAATCAGGGGGTCCTTGGTTCAAGCCCAAGAGGGAGCGCACAAGAAGAGTCACATGTTGACTCTTCTTTTTTGTTATTTTTTGACTTAAATGAAAAAAAATTCATTTTCTCTTGGTATTTTGCTCACTTAATCGTAACTTTGCAACTGCTATGAGAAATTTTATTTATACAATAGTACTTCTTTGTTCGGTTAACATTTCATTATATGCCGATAACAAGCCTGTCGTCAAAAACCATAATTTTGACGTTATGCGTAATCTCGAGGTGTTCTCTTCAATATATAAGAATCTCGATATGATGTATGTGGATTCACTAGATCCCGACAAAACAGTAGGCATTGGCATCAAGGCTATGCTTCGATCCCTTGATCCATATACAGAATACTATCCCGCCAATGAGGTGAAGAATCTGAAAACCATGTTGACAGGAAAATATGCTGGCATAGGAGCTATTATAAAGCAAGACCTCAGAGATAGTTGCATTGTCATAGATGAGCCATACGAGAATATGCCTGCCTCTATCATAGGACTACAAAAGGGCGACAAGGTTATTGCTATTGACGATTCTTCAATGATAGGAAAGAAAGTGGACTATGTTTCCAGCCGTTTACGCGGAGAAGCTGGAACAAGTTTTACTCTGAAGATAGAACGCAATGGAAAGATATATAAAAAGAAGGTAACAAGAAAGGCCATACAATTACCCAGTGTTCCATATTATGGTCTGCTGAAAAACAATAACAATATAGGCTACCTTCTTTTGACACAATTTACAGACGACTGTTCACGAGATATTAGAAGGGCCCTCGTAGAGATGAGAGGACAAGGCATGAAGAAACTCATCTTTGACCTGAGAAATAATGGTGGCGGTTCATTAGCAGAAGCTATCAAAATAGTGAATATGTTTGTACCGAAAGACGTTACTATTGTTACAACAAAAGGTAAGATAGCTCGTTCAAACAATGAATACAAAACAGAATCGGAACCATTAGATACTATTATGCCTGTTGTTGTTTTGGTGAATGAAAACAGTGCTTCTGCAAGCGAGATAACAGCTGGCTCCCTGCAAGATTTGAAGAGGGCAACGATATTAGGAAAGAAAACCTATGGCAAAGGTCTCGTGCAACAACCTATTGAATTACCACATGATGCTTCCTTAAAGGTGACAACATCAAGATATTATCTACCTGCAGGAGAATGTGTACAAGGTATTGGAGTAAAACCAGACATAGAGGTAAGCAACGATTCGCTACCAAATATAGCAGCATACCTTTGCGGATCAGGTCTTGACTCTACAGAGGTAGAATTCCATTGGGCTGTTGAATATATCAGAAAGCACAAAAAAATAGCACCAGCAGAGGACTTTCACCTTACTGATGCAGAATGGGATGATTTCAAAGAAACCGTCTTGAAGAGTGGTTTCAAATATGACAGAGAAACAAGCAAAGAGTTCGATGAATTGGTGAAATTTGCAAAATTTGAGGGTTATTATGATGATGCAAAAGATGAGTTTGAGGCGTTAAAAACAAAACTAACTCATAACCTTTCAAAAGAATTGGAAAGAAATCGCACTATCATACAACGACTTATAGAACAAGACATTATTACTGCATTTTATTTCCAAAGAGGCAGTATTGCCAACGCCATACAACATGACAAGCAGGTGAAAAAGGCTGTGGAGTTTTTGGACCAAAAGTAAGCAGTTAGAGGGAGAGAGTTGAGAGTTGTAAGTAAGACATAAACCTAAAATAACTATGGCTAAAACTAGAAGTAAGAAAGGCGGCAAACGCTTAACGAGAGCGCAACTGATTGAGAAGTTGGAGGCATTCTTTTCAAGTAATCCAAACGAAACCTTCTCACTAAAACAGATTTTCAAGATCCTGCGTCTTGACACTCATCCTCTGAAGATGCTTGCCATCGACATCATGGAAGAGATGGCGTGGGATGATTTTCTTATTAAAATCTCAGACACTAGCTATAAACTTGCTGACAACACCCAAACTTTGATCGGTACCTTCCAGGCTAAGGCAAACGGCAGAAACAGCGTTATACCAGACGGCTCAGAAACGCCTGTCTTCGTAGCAGAGCGAAACTCCTTGTATGCTATGAATGGCGACAGGGTACAAATCATGATGATGGCTCGCAAACGCAACCACATCCGCGAAGCACGAGTAGTAGAAATTTTACAACGCAAGAAAGACCAGTTTGTAGGAAAACTTAAGGTTGACAAAGGATTTGCTTATCTGTTGCCAACAGAAAGTATTACAACAAACATCATCATTCCAAAGGATAAACTGAAAAAAGGCAAAACAAACGACAAAGCTGTTGTAAAAGTAATATCATGGCCTGATGGTGAACAACGCAGTATCATTGCAGAAGTAGTTGATATACTTGGTAAGCAAGGTGATAACGATGCTGAAATGCATACCATTTTGGCACAATATGGTTTGCCATATAAATATCCAAAAGAAGTGGAAGATGCCGCCAACAAGATTCCTGATACCATTACCAAGGAAGAAATGGAAAAACGTGAAGATTTCAGGGATGTATGGACATGTACCATCGATCCACATGATGCAAAAGACTTTGACGACGCCCTATCCATAAGAAAAGAAGGGAATCTTTGGGAAGTTGGTGTTCACATTGCCGATGTTTCACATTATGTTACGGAGGGCTCTATCATTGACAAGGAGGCACAAAAGCGGGCCACATCAGTATATCTTGTCGATCGAACCATTCCTATGCTTCCTGAAAGATTATGTAATTATATCTGTTCACTCCGTCCAGATGAGGAGAAACTGGCCTATAGCGTCATCTTCCTGCTTGACGAGGAAGCAAATGTAAAGAAATATCGCATAGTACATACTGTCATAAAGAGTAATCGTCGTTATGCCTACGAAGAGGTTCAGGCTGTCATAGAAAGCAGCAAACCAGGAATAATGAATCGCGACAAGGTGGAAGACCCATATTCCGAACAATTACTCACTCTTGACAGGTTAGCAAAGAAACTCAGAGAAAGACGTTTTAAGAACGGTTCTGTACGATTTGATCGAGAAGAAATGCGTTTTGACGTAGACGAAAAAGGCAAACCAATACGTTGTTATGTCAAAAGGAGTCAAGATGCCAACAAACTGATAGAAGAGTTTATGCTTCTGGCAAACAAAACCGTTGCAGAACACGTAGGAAAGGTGAAGAAGTCAAAAGGCGGAAAACCAGCAAAAGCGAAAACCCTACCCTATCGAATCCACGATTCCCCAGACCCACAGAAGATGGAGACCCTTCGTTCCTTCGTCACTAAGTTTGGCTATAAGATGAAATCTACAGGCACAAAAGGTGCTACTGCACGTGCTGTCAATACCTTGATGGATGAAATAGAAGGCAAACCTGAAAGCAATGCTATTCAAATGGTAGCATTAAGGGCAATGATGAAAGCCAAATATTCTGTACACAACATAGGACATTTCGGACTTGCTTTCGATTACTATACACATTTCACCTCGCCCATCAGACGTTATCCTGACACAATGGTACATCGACTGCTTACCCGTTACGAAGAGGGAGGAAAGAGTGCCAGTGAAGATAAATACGAAGAATTATGCGAACATTCTTCCCAGCAGGAACAAACGGCAGCTATGGCAGAACGCGATTCTATCAAGTATAAGATGGTGGAATTTATGGGACAATTCGTTGGAGAAGAATTTGAGGCTCATATCAGCGGCTTAACCAGCTATGGCATTTACTGCGAGATTGATGAGAACCATTGTGAGGGAATGATAAGTCTGCAAGACCTAAAAGATGACTATTATGACTTTGACGAGAAGAATTTCTGTCTCGTAGGTCGCAGGCATCACAACAGATATAACCTTGGAGACCCCATAACTATTAAGGTTTCCAAGGCTAATGTAGAAAAGAAACAATTAGATTTTGTTCCAGCAGAATAAATTGTATTATTCTATACCCATCTCTTGAAGTAGGCGTGTGGCGTTGCCCCACGCCTTCATCATATACAGCACATAGCGGATGTCCACATTTATACAACGTGCCAGAGATGTGTCGAAGAATATATCACTGGAAAGGCTGTCCCAGTTACCATCGAAGGCCAGGCCAATAAGATGTCCATGACTATCGAGTACAGGAGAGCCACTATTTCCTCCAGTAATATCGTTGTTTGTGAGGAAACACATATTTAAAGTATTGGAAACCTTATCGTCCAAAATACCATATACATCAGCATCAAAAAGCTGGCGCACTCGCGGTTCAACATAGTAATCCCGTATATCACCACCCTTCTGCATCTTTTCTCTCATAGATCTTATAGTAGTGTAGTATCCGAAGTCACCACCATTAAGCACATACCCTTCTACTTGTCCGTACGTCATGCGAAGAGTGAAGTTTGCATCACTATAATGAGGAAGATTCTCCTCAGCACGCAGTTTTTCTGCACATAGTATTCTTTCCTCTTCACGGATGCTGTCTCGAATATCATCCAATATAATTTTTAAGTCAGCGAGCGTTTCTACCAATGACATAGAGAAATCTATTCCAAGGTCTTTCTGCAGCTTTCGAGTCATACGAAGCGGAATCTTTGCATTTTTCTTCATCAATACCGAGTTATTCCAAATCGCCTCAACATAGGCACGATAATCTCCATGAAATTCTTTATCTATACGCTTATAAAAAGAGGGAATATACTTTTCTGGAACATGTGAACGATAGTTCTCAATCATTATCGCCATTGTTTCTACGTCAAGGTCTCTGTCCCACTGATCACTATTATCTTTAAACTGCAAATATTGCTTCTTTACCTTTGTCGAATCACCAAGTACTGGCATACCGCTATAGAATTTTGTTGCTCTTACAGCAAGTTCATTACCACTACGATAAGAAAACGATTCCGAGAAAAAGGTGTTGGCACGCATTGCTTCAGCACGCTTTGCATAAAGATTCTTTAATGTTGTAGAGTCCCACGATGTTAGCTTTGTTTCCATAGTACGTTTCTGCCTAACTATTCCAACGGAATCGATACATTTGTTCATACCAATGGCATTTTTCCAATAGTTAGCACTCTGTGCATATTTGCTATCATACTTTATGCGTACAGCCTCAGAAGCATCCATGTGTTTTTTCATTACCTTCTGCTTCACTCCACGAACTTGCTGACGAGGGTCATTAATGCAATTACGCATCTCCTCTATTCCGTAGCTACTAAGATATCGTGAGGTACTTCCTGGATATCCCATCACCATTGCGAAATCTCCCTCCTTATATCCGTTTGTACTTACCCAAAGCCAGTTATCCGGAAGCATCGGTACATTTTTGGGACTATATTCTGCAGGCCCACCAGTAAGAGGATCCACATATATGCGAAAAACAGAAAAATCACACGTCTGTCGAGGCCACATCCAGTTATCTGTGTCACCTCCAAATTTGCCTATTGACTTTGGTGGAGCAAATACCAAGCGCACATCAGAATAGCGCTGATAAGTTGTAGCATAGAAAGCATTTCCTTCAAAGAAAGCATTTATCTCCACATAGTATGTAGGGTCTATGTTCTTTACATCACAGGACATAGCCTCTTCAAGAGAGTCAATGAGTGCTTCCTTGCTATAAAAATCCAAACTATCAAAACCTAACTGACGCAATTTGTCTGTAACATCCTCCTGCTTCTTCATAAATGCCACGAACATATTCTCGTTGGGCAGTTCCTGTTCGTATGATTCAGCATAAAAGCCATCCTTCATATAATCATGTTCCACAGTAGAGTGTGAACGAATAGCCTCAAATCCGCAATGGTGGTTGGTTAGCACCAATCCTTTTGGCGACACTACCTCTCCTGTACAGAAGCCAGAGAAGTTCACCACTGCCGATGAAAGCGTAGGAATAATAGCATGCTCCGAATGCAGAGAATAATTTGTAAGGTCATTATACAAAGCCTCCTTTGGCAACATAAAGCCCTCAGCTCTCATTTGTTTATATACTGCATCAGGAAGGTTATATAAAGTCCACATTCCTTCATCAGCACGCGAAATTCCACCTTTTAATATATAAGGGAGAAAAAAATAATTTAAAGCAACTAATACTACGAGTATTCTTTTCATTTATTTCAAAAAAGCTTTTGCAGATCCAAATCTCAAGAACATATCAAGACGAATAGGAACATGCCTGTTATCGTCCGTTACATAAAAACGTACTATTTCCTTATCCTTTTTATCTTCTTTCTCTACATAAGACAGAACAAGACAATTATATTTCTTTTTATTATCCGCTTTAACCTCTTTCTTTCCTCTATATATCAACCTTGCATTGACGAGTTTCTCACCTCCTGCAATGTCCAGGTATTCTACATGACCTTCTTTCCATCCTGATGGATCAACATTCCTGATACGCTGGAAACTATTCAGCATATCTGATACACAACGATCATATACGAATTTCTCCTTATAAGTATCCCCAGAGGAAGTGAGGTGCTTCAGATTTGTAATACACTTGTTTCCGTTATATGAATACCATACCTCGTCAACATAGTATCTTTTTCCCTCACGGGCACCTTTACGATAATATAAAGGAGTCAGTTCCGTTGAGAAATAAGCCATTATGGTATCACGCATCATGAAATACTTATCCACTGTTGCTGAAGAACGAGTCACCAAACTTGAACGGTATGCATTCTTGCCATTATAAACGATAGGCTGTGTTATCATACTTGCAGTACCAGCCTTTATCCATATAAACTTCCAGTTAAAATATAAGTTATAATTTATCACCTCGCTGCCACTAAATGCACGATTTTCGTAAGTACATTGTGCAGACATATTGCATAATGGCAACAATATAAATATGTATAAGAAAATAATTCGTTTAAGCATAAATGTCGTTTTTAATACTTCTGTACAGGTTCAGGTATTCCCTTTTCTGCTGCACGTTGAGCATTTCTGTGTTGTATTGTTTTTTCTTTATCTGCACGTTGTTTTGTTATCTCCAAAGCCTTTTGTCTATATAATGGTAAAGCTGTAAGATTCCATTCTCGTGTAAGGTCCCATTTTGCCTTACATTCTACAGGCTCAGGATTGTAATAAACTTCTTCTGGCTGTATATCATCAAAGTATTCTCCTGTATCCCACTTACCATTTTTGTTTCTATCAATTATGGCTCTCAGGTAATATACCCCTGGTTGCACATAATAGAATTCCGCAGTTCCACTCTGCACTACAGCAGACCTTACTGGCTTATCACCTTTATCCACCATCTGGACAATAATATTACCCTCCGTGGAAACTCCGCTAACATTCACAAATAAGGATGCAAAAGATTCTAATGTAGCTACTCTAAAACCTGTTTTGTAAGGTATAGACTTCAGTCCGTATATATCTTCGAAAGCGAGGGTATCTATCTCAAACGAATACTCTGCACCATATATCCAATCAGCAAACACTTCCCATTCCCTGTCACCTGTTTTCTCAAGAGTAAATGGTGAACGATACCATAGAGAATCCTGCTCAACATACAAGTGAATTGCAGCAGAATCGAATTTCTCCAATGGTTTAGGGAAACTTATCTTCAAATACTTATCTGGTGCCAAAGAAGAAGGAACATCATATTTCACTTCTAATTTTTCCACAGGCATAATAGTATCTATTGGTTCTACTGGCTCATCAGGATGTTCTCTGGCCCAACGTTCTTGCTTTTTCAGTTTCTTCTCTATCTTTTCTTTCCATTCCTCTTCCTTCTTCTGTTTTGCCTTCAGACGCTTTGCATAAGGTGTCTTGGTGAGGATTTCGAGAGTGTCGATATGAGGAGATAACATTCCCAAGGTATCTGTGATGAATGTTCTCATCTCTATCTGAAGGGTATCCAGATTTACCAATGCAGTATCTTTCAGCCAATATGTTATGGTGTCAGCTTTTGGAGAAGACTCTATAATAAAGGCATTCTCAGCATCAAAGTTTAGTCCCTTAAGTTGAGGAAGAGGCTCTTTCTCGCATGGTGCTGTAAAGAACAAAGTGAAGTTATCAGCATCTTTTCTCTCACTTTTTAAAAAATATCTGTCTGTTGAGATATGTTCAAAAGTACGTAATACCACATTATCCGGCAGAAAGTGAGTATAGGGCACCTGCAATATATCTTTCACATGAACAGCATCAGCCCATACAGTATCTTGACGGAAGTCTCTGAATGCGGATGGCGAAATAACATCGTGTGAAAAAGCCATCATCTCTCCCCTATTGGTAAACTTATAGTCACCATCTACATCCTGCAGGGCCCCGACAGTATATCGGCCTGGTGCTACTCCACGAATAACGAACCTTCCCCTTGAGTCAGAACGTGAAACCCTCAAGAAAGGTGGCAGGGAATCATTTTTGCATGAGTCTTTCTTTACTTCTGTTGAATCTGCAGGATAAAGACCTACCAGAATTCCCTTAATCGGTTCCAGATTCTCTGCAGCCAAGACATATCCTGCCACTTCCAATGTGTCTATCAGCGAATCAGTAGAAAAACTATAAGTATAACTTCCTAACGGATTGCCTTCGTTATTGTCAGATATAGCATCCGAGAAGTCTATGGTATAAGTCATGTGTGACTTCAGGCTGTCTTTCAACTTCACTTCCACATATTTTCCGTACGCCTTTATTTCTGGAGATTCTATTTGCGGAGGAGAAATCACCACTTTTTCCTGAATATTCTCTATCTTTACAAACTCGCTGAAGTAAATGCGAACCTTACCGTTATCAACATTCAAGGCTTTATCTGCAGGAACAGCACCTATTACCCTTGGAGGAGTTTCGTCATACCATCCACCATCAGGAGCACCCATACGAGCACAGCTTTGTACGAGTAGTAGAGTTGCAGTAGAAATTATTATGAGAAAAAAAAGTTTCTTCATGCCTTTAATAACTCATCAATATGTTGACGACTGTTGCACAATCTTGGGACTTTGTTCTGACCACCAAGCTTTCCTTTTGAGGCAAGCCATGCTGTAAATTGTCCTGGACGAGCCTTAACAATCTGCAGCCTTATCATATTTATATCCTTGAAGCGTTTTGCCTCATAGTCACTATTCAATTCTTGCAACCTGTTGTCCAATATATTAGCAAATTCCTCCAAATCATCAGGTTCTTTGGAGAATTCTATAAGCCATTGATGATGAGGTATCACCCCTTCAGACCTGAATACAGGGGCTGCAGTATATTCGCTTATCTCTGCTCCTGTCTTCTCGCAAGCATATTGCAGGCCTCTCTCTGCATTATCAACGATAAGTTCCTCTCCAAAAGCATTGATAAAGCTCTTCGTACGACCAGTAATAACAAATTTATATGGTTTCACCGAGGTAAATCGTATTGTATCTCCTATCATATAACGCCATAAACCACATGAAGTGGATATTATCATAGCGTAGTTCTTTCCTACTTCAACGCCTTCTATTGGAACAACTGCATCAGGATTTGTCAGTTTTCCTTCGTCATCTATGGCATCCATAGGAGCGAACTCATAAAAGACATCATAGTCGAGCATCAGGAGCATAGAAGACGATGTTGGGTCATTCTGTATGCCAAAGAAACCTTCTGAAGCATTATATGTTTCCATATAGTGCATATCCTCCTTCAAAATGAGTTTTTCGTATGCCCTGCGATAAGGAGTGAATGCTATGCCTCCATGAAAGAACACCTCCAAGTTTGGCCACACATCACGAAGATAGCGTTTGCCTGAAAGTTCTATCACTCTCAACAATACTGACATCATCCATGATGGCACACCACTGATGTTTGTTACATTGGCATTCAGGCATTGCCGTGCGATGTTTTCGCGTTTTTTTTCAAAATCGCTTATCAGAGCTGTCCTCTTGTCTGGCACCCTTATCAGGTTCACCAAAGGATTGATATTCTCTATAAGTATCGCCGACAAGTCGCCAACCAATGAGTTTGGAAGGTTATAGTTAGGAGCATGAGAACCACCCAATATCAAAGCTCTACCATCAAATAATTTCGATTTGCTATTATTCTGTAGATAGAAGGCCACAACATCTGTACCTCCAGCATAATGTATTCGCTTCAAACCATCTGCAGAAACAGGGATGAATTTTGACTTATCGTTTGTCGTTCCTGATGACTTTGCATACCATTTCACCTGTCCTGGCCACAGTATGTCACGCTCTCCGTGACGCATTCTGTCTATATAACCTTTGAGGTCATCATAGGTGCTTACTGGCACACGTTTTCTGAACATATCATAGTGAAAGATGTGCTCAAAGTCGTGTTCCTGACCAAAGAGTGTATCCTTTGCTTTGGTCACCAAACGGTTAAAAGCCTCCCTTTGCAGCATTTCCGGGTCATAGAAGTGCCGCTCTAAGGTTTTCTGACGCGAAATAAATCCTAACCGCGCTATCGAAGTCAAAAACATAGTGGAGCTGGGGAGAATCGAACTCCCGTCCAAACGGTGTGACCGTACGCTTTCTACATGCTTATTCTGGACTTCATTTTCGTGCAATACCAAGACCCAGACCACCAAGCATTGCCTTATCCTCTAAAATTTCACACAACCATCGAGGCTCTACCTGTGCTATTCCCGATATTTCTGCACCGCTATAATCAGTTAAGCCTCAGGAAGGAGGGCTCTGAGCGATGTCCCGTTTCTATGCCTTGCACAGAAATTAAGCAGACCTACTATACTTCGGTCTAGGCAGCGAGAGCGTAACGTGTTTCGCCAATTAAATTGTCGGCCGACGTGATTATGGAGGACACAGCCGTAACTCCGCATGCTTACGCACCATCCCGGCCCGCTGTCAAATCCAGTCAACCCCAAAATAGTGCGCCCCTTAAACAAGGGCTTCTTTAAATTCGTGTGCAAAGGTACAATTAAGTCACGAAAAATGCAAGAAAAACTTGATTTTTTTCACTATATCTTTGATATAAAGCAAAAATTATCCCCTATGATTCAATGTCATAGGGGATAAAAAGTGCCTTCACAGGCAAATAACTGAATAAACTTTTAATTTACATTAACCAAAAATAATGCCTTCACAGACTTCATTTTCAGTCTGATTATCCTATCTTCACAGATAGAAACAATCATTGAACAAAAAAACTTTTATCATCACCTTGCATAAGTGAATAAATCACATAGCGAGTGCAAAGGTAAGATTTTCTGCCCATTTTTACAATACCTCACACAAAATGATAAACGTTTTTAACATCTACCCCTCCCTATTAACCCTTATTAACACAAAGTAAATACAATTTGATACCCAAAAAACCATTTTATGCACAACACAAAATGATACGATTATTCATAAATAGTTTTGTCTGGAATAAAGAGAACATTCCTTGCTATAGAAAAATGTTCCGTGCGGGACGGAAAAAAATTTCGATAGTTACGGAAAAGTTTCCGCTCAGGACGGAAAAAATGTAACTTTGGCTTCGCCGAACTTACTTTGTACTCGGAATTAAAAAGAAAAATTAAATTTTCTTTTGTACTTCACTCATTTTTTTGTAACTTTGCACGCGAAAAAAAATTACCCCCAAAATATGGAAACAAAACAGCTTACCCCAGAGCGTGTGAAAGAGCTTCAAGCAGAGATACGCGAGTTGTGTGAAGAGAAGAATGCAGTAATACTTGCACACTACTATACTACTGGTGACATACAAGAGGTGGCAGACTTCATTGGAGATTCTCTGGCCCTTGCCCGCCAGGCGGCAGCAACAAATGCCGACATCATCGTGATGTGTGGTGTACACTTTATGGCTGAGACCTGTAAGCTTCTTTCGCCAGACAAGAAGGTTCTGGTGCCTGATCCTGATGCTGGATGCTCTCTTGCAGATAGCTGTAATGCTGAGGATTTGCGCAAATGGAAGGAGGAACATCCTGACCATCTCATAGTGCAATATGTCAATACTACTGCTGCTACGAAAGCTCTTACCGATGTGGTTGTAACCAGCGGAAATGCTAAAAAAGTTGTGGATCAGTTGCCTAAGAATGCAAAGATTCTCTTTGGTCCTGACTATAACCTTGGAGCATATATCAATTCCGTAACAGGACGAAATATGGAATTGTGGAATGGTGGCTGTCATGTTCATGAGCGCTTCTCTGTTGAGGCAATAGCAAAACTGAAGGCAGAACATCCAGAAGCTATCGTTATGGCACACCTGGAATGTAAGGCCCCTGTGCTCGCTATGGCAGACGTGAAGGGTTCTACAGCCGATATGATACGCTATGCAAAACATGTGAGAAAGGAGAATAGTGTGAAGCGTTTGAATCCTCCAACCTTCATCGTAGCAACAGAGGCTGGCATCATGCACGAACTGAAGAGGATGTGTCCTGACTGTACATTCTTACCAGTTCCGCCAGAGATTTCTGAAGGGGCTACTTCATGCGGATGTAATGAGTGTCAGTATATGAAAATGAATACACTCAAGAAACTGCGCAACTGCCTTCTTTATGGAGCACCAGAGGTGACTGTCAGCGAAGAAATAGCAAAAGATGCAGTAAAACCAATAAACAAAATGCTGAAACTAAGTTAATTCATAATGCACAATGCATAATTCATAATTTTCATTTTTATGGAACAAACTTTTCTGATATACAATACCCTTACCCACAAGAAAGAGGCTTTTAAGCCAATTAACCCAGGACATGTAGGAATGTATGTTTGCGGACCTACCGTATATGGTGATGCCCACCTGGGACATGCTCGTCCTGCCATCACCTTCGACATACTGTTCAGATACCTGCAGCACCTCGGATACAAGGTTCGCTATGTACGCAACATCACTGATGTAGGCCACTTGGAGCACGATGCCGACGAAGGTGAGGATAAAATTGCCAAGAAGGCACGACTGGAGCAGTTGGAACCAATGGAGATAGCACAATACTACACTCGCCGCTTCAACTCGGCGATGGAGAAGCTGAATGTGCTGCCACCATCTATCGAGCCTCATGCTACGGGCCATATCATTGAGCAACAACAACTTGTAAAAGAGATACTTGACAACGGATATGCTTATGTGAGCAATGGTTCGGTATATTTCGATATCGAGAAATACAATAAGGACTATAAGTATGGCATTCTCTCTGGCCGCACCCTCGAAAATATCAAGGATGCCTCTCGCGATACCCTTGCTGGAGTAGGCGAAAAGAAGAACCAAGCTGACTTTGCCCTGTGGAAGAAAGCACAGCCAGAGCATATTATGAGGTGGCCTTCACCTTGGAGCGACGGTTTCCCTGGTTGGCACTGCGAATGTACAGCCATGGGAAGGAAGTATCTGGGCGATGAGTTCGACATTCATGGTGGAGGTATGGACCTTGTGTTCCCTCATCACGAGTGCGAAATAGCTCAGGCACAGGCTTCTATGGGACATCAGGCAGTGCACTACTGGATGCACAACAATATGATTACCATCAACGGACAGAAGATGGGTAAGTCATACAACAATTTCATCACCCTCGACCAGTTCTTCAAGGGCGAGCATGAGTTGCTGACGAAGCCATTCAGCCCAATGACAATACGTTTCTTCATCCTCTCTGCCCACTATCGTGGAACTGTGGACTTCTCAAGCGAGGCCCTCGAAGCAGCAGAAAAGGGATTTGCACGACTGATGAACGGACTGAAAGACCTGAAACGAATACAGCCAGCAAAGGGTTCAAGTCCTGAGATTACGGCCTTCGTAAAAGAGTTGAGCAACAAACTTTATGCAGCTATGAATGATGATATGCAGACACCTATCGTCATCAGCGAACTCTTTGAGGCTTGCCATCAAGTAAATCTATTGGTTGACAGAAAGGCAAAAATCAGCGCTGACGACCTGCAAACTCTTTCTCAGACAATGCACCTATGGATAGAAGATATCTTGGGCCTCATCAATACGAACGACAATGGTGGTGAGAACAAAGCTCTCGATAAGGTAATGCAGATGGTGCTTGACATTCGTGCTAAAGCAAAGGCTGACAAAGATTGGACGACATCAGACAAAATACGTGATGACCTCAATGAGGCTGGTATAATAATCAAAGACACTCCTGACGGAGCTATATGGGAAATCTAGAGATAATGGCACCTGTTGGGTCAAGGGAATCCTTGGCCGCAGCTATCAATGCCGGAGCAGACAGCATCTACTTCGGCATTGGTAAGTTGAATATGCGTGCCCACTCCGCATCTGCCTTCACCATCGATGATCTGCGTGAGATAGCCCAGTTGTGTGAGGAACACAACATAAAATCATATCTTACCGTAAACACCATCATCTATGGCGAAGATATCCCACAAATGCACGAAATCATCGATGCTGCCAAAGAGGCTAATATCAGTGCCGTGATAGCTTCCGATATAGCAGTAATGATGTATTGTCGCCAGGTGAGTCAGGAGGTACACCTTTCCACACAGCTGAATATTTCGAATATCGAAGCTCTGCGTTTCTATGCCCAGTTTGCTGATGTTGTGGTGTTGGCACGCGAACTGAAGATGGAGCAGGTGAAGGAGATACATGAACAGGCATTGAAGGAAGGTATTTGTGGCCCATCAGGAAAGCCTATCCGCATAGAGATGTTCTGTCACGGAGCCTTGTGTATGGCGATCTCGGGCAAGTGTTATCTCTCACTCCATAATGCCAACAGAAGCGCTAACCGAGGAGAATGTGTGCAGATATGCAGACGAGGCTATGAAGTAAGAGATGCTGAGACAGGAAATGAACTCCTCGTCGATAACAAATACATCATGTCACCCAAAGACCTCAAAACAATCCGTTTCATCGACAGGATGCTGGATGCAGGAGTAGAGGTCTTCAAGATTGAAGGCAGAGCACGAGGTCCCGAATATGTTGATACAGTCGTAAGATGTTACAAGGAGGCAATCGCTTCTGTTAAAGATGGCACCTTTACTGAAGAAAAAAAGGACCAATGGGATGAGCGGTTGGCACGAGTATTTAACAGGGGATTCTGGGACGGATACTATCAAGGACAGACCTTGGGAGAATGGAATGAAGCATATGGTTCAAAGGCTACAGAAAAGAAAGTCTATGCTGCCAAAACCATAAAATATTTCTCCAAGATTGGAGTGGCAGAATTCCAGGTCGAGGCACATGAAATCAATGTTGGAGACAAACTTCTCATTACTGGACCTACCACAGGAGCATTATACATTAATGAGGTAAAAGAGATACGCTACGACCTCAAGCCCGTTCAAACCGCAAAAAAAGGACAGAGAATAAGTATTGCTGTTCCTGACAAGGTAAGACCAAGTGACAAACTTTTTATTTTAGAGAAAGAAAATGACAATTAACGATATACAAGAAGAGATAATAGAAGAGTTCAGCGCCCTTGACGACTGGATGGATAAATACCAATTGCTCATTGACCTTGGTGGCGAACAGGAACCTCTGGACGAGAAATACAAGACAGAGCAAAATATAATTGAAGGATGCCAAAGTCGTGTCTGGATACAATGTGATGCCTCAGATGGAGAAGATGGTAAGATTTTACATTTCCAGGCGGATAGCGATGCTTTGATAGTAAAAGGTATCATAGCCTTGCTGATACGCGTCATCAATGACCAACCAGCAAAGGAAATCTTGAATTCAGACTTCCACTTCATTGAAGCCATTGGCCTGAAAGACCACCTCTCTCCTACTCGCTCCAACGGACTTCTCGCAATGGTAAAACGTATTAAAGCATACGCTCTTGCTTTCAGCGCTTAATAAACAGCAGCTCCAACTGCTCACCATCTTTGCCCTATATGATACTGAGGGCTCGCAGGCTAATAGGATTTTGCCTATTCTAAACAGTCTGCCAACGGGCCCGTGTACAGACCTTAAGCATCTCATAAAATCCCTCTGCTCACAAGGACTGATTGACGAATACTCTTTCAATTGGCGCACAGATTCCTATGATCATTGTGTAAAACCTGAGTTGCTCATCAAAGTGATGCAGTATCTTGTGGAAAAGAAGCCCGAGGAGACAGTAGAGGTACTGAATGCTGTAGGAGCAGATTTGAAGCCAACCATTATACAGAAAATGTTGTGGGAGTTTATCAGTAGTTCCTATCAGCACGTAAATATTGAAAAGATTGACGATTTTGCTATCAGCAAAAATCTCGAGATCCTCGTTCCTGCTGTTCTGGATTACCGTTTTGCTCCACTATTGCTACTCTTTAACAAGGCAAATTTCTTCGGTCTCATCGAAAACACAATAAGATATCTCTTTTCGTCAGGTGAGTTGACAGACATATATCATTTGAAAAACCTCATAAAAGGTTACCAAAATACTGAGATAACACAACAGAAGGAAAGTTTACAATGCACACTGGATCTTTATAGCTACTTAGCTTTTGGTAAGACGCCAGACTACCTTCTTTCCTCAAACAGGGACCATCACATCATAGCAGGCATATATGAAGCCCTTCACGGCAACGATAAGAAGGGCTTTGAACACTTCAAGAAAGCTCTCTCGCTAAATAACAAAGACAAAGGCTATGCCACCTCGAAGCCATATTTACCTATGGAGATAGTCAATTTCTACTTTGTTACCATAGCTAAACGCACTTTTAGTGAAGAAGGACGTAAGAAAGCATTAGGCATCGGTAAGGTTCAAGAGGAAAATCTGACACGTGCAGCAAAAGTGCTGTATAGCATTCTATATAACTCCAGCTCTGAGAAACAGCAAAAGAAAGACCTTATGGCTCTTCTTACTAGCAGGAAAGGCATTGACCGTGTAATGGCAAAGATGATGTTCCAGTACATTGGCATGACAAATGCAGAGACACAGGTAACAGAACTATCTGATGTTCACATACAATGGAGCATCCTCAAGGAGAACAGCCTGCTGATGAATATGCCTCACCAAGAAGATTCAGAAGAAAGCGATACTACTCCTACCAGAAAGGCATACTTTATGACAAGCCCCCGAGTCAGAACTGTAGAGACACGCATACAATCAATGCTGAAGAGCGGACAATGGGGAGCGGGGAAACGCCTTAGCGGACAAACCAAGATGATAGAAGATGTCCTGATAGAGGTTTTAGAGGGTACCCCACTCTATGGAGGAAAATACGCGCCACACTACATCATAGAAGTGAATGAAGAGATGCCATACATGCGAGTCACACGTACTCCAAATGGTTTTACAGTTGACAGCAATGTACCTCGCGAGGCAATAGAACAAGGCATTTTTATTAGTCATCGAGGTAGAACATCAATAAACTTTATACGCATTGGCGAAAGGCAACGGAAATACTATGATCGTCTCGTAGAAAAAATTTTCCCATTGTCAATGGAAGAAAAGCTGAAGAACTTCCTTGTAAAAGCCAGTATGCAACGTTTTGCTGATGGTTCAAGAATAGAAATTCATAGCGACCTCTTAGAAGGAGGCTCTACTTTACCAATACGAGATGCGGATACAAAATTGGTAATACAGATTCTCAAACAGGAAAAGCAGCGATATGCCATTGAGATTTTTATACGCACAATAGAAGGCGGTAAAGTGCGGTTGATACCAGGACGAGGAAAACAAGTTATAATCGATGGAATAGGTGAAAACCGCACTCGGATAAATCGCGATATGGAGAGTGAACTTAAAATTTTCAACGATTTCATTGAAGCAACAGCACTATATGGAGAAACCTCCATGACACTTGGGATATATGACCTCCTGCCCATATTGGAATATGCACAACAACATCAAGATACTATAATATGCGAATGGCCAGAAGGTATATCACTCAACATAAAAACAAAGAGTACAAGTAGCATCTGGAATGGCAGCATCAGACGCAATGAAAATGGTTGGTTTGATATAGAGGGTAGCATAAACGTTGACCAAGAAAAGGTTCTTTCTATGGCACAATTGCTGGAACTCTCGGCTCAAAGCCACGGAAGATATATCCGCCTTAGCGATGGAGAATTTTTGGCACTATCAGAAAAACTGCGTCAACAACTTAACAGACTCGCTACCATCGCATCAAGACACCATTCACGATTGCAGATGTCCCCCTTTTCTGCAGCTCTTCTAAGCAACGACATGCTCGAAGGAGAATTACAATTAGAAGGTGACGAGGAGTTGCAGAAAATACGTCAGCGTATAAGGAAAGCTAGCATTTATCACCCACATATACCTTCCACTCTACAAGCGACACTGCGTACATATCAGAAAGAAGGTTATCAATGGATGATGCGACTTAACAAATGGGGAGCTGGAGCACTTCTCGCAGATGATATGGGCCTTGGTAAGACTATACAGACGATAGCCTTGCTTCTTGCAAGAGCAAAAGAAGGACCTGCTCTCGTAATAGCCCCAGCCTCAGTAACACCAAACTGGAATACTGAATTCGCACGTTTTGCTCCTAGCCTCAACATCATAATGCTCAACTACGAAATAAATCGTGCTGATGCGATTAAACAGGCTGGACCAGGAGATGTTGTGGTTATGTCATATATGTTGCTGCTAAGTGTAAAAGAAAATGTCATCAACAAACAATGGAAGACAATATGCTTAGACGAAGCACACATCATCAAGAATCGTGGTGCGAAGACCTCTGCCATTGCGATGAAACTGAAGAGTGATTACCGCATAATGTTGACAGGCACACCTGTGCAAAACCATCTTGGTGAGTTGTGGAACCTCTTTCAATTTGTCAATCCTGGACTTTTGGGTAGTTTTGAAAATTTCAACAAACGTTTTATTCAGCCAATAGAACTGTTTCACGATAAAGTAGCGCAGGAGAATCTGGACAACCTTATAAAGCCATTTATGTTACGTAGAACAAAAGACAAGGTGGCACAGGAGCTGCCAGATAAGGAAGAGATATATCAGCATGTCACGCTTTCTGAAGAGGAAAAACTCAAATATGAAGTTATGCGCCAAAAGACGCAAACTCTCATCGAAGAGGAACTGCGTAACAATGCAGGAAACCAGAATGTCTCCTTCAACACCTTGGCAGAAATAACAAAACTACGCCTCTGCGCCTGCAGCAAATCTAAAATCGTTGCACTTACAGAATTATTGATAACAATCATGGAAGGCGGGGGTTGTTCCCTGGTATTCTCACAATTCACGACATACCTCACACAGATAAAAAAGAATCTTGACGAAGCCCATATACATTATATATATATAGATGGTTCAACACCCATAAAGGAACGTCAACAACTTGTGGAAAGATTCCAAAATGGAGATTGTCCTGTATTTCTCATTTCTCTCAAAGCTGGTGGATTAGGACTTAATCTTACACGTGCAAATTATGTCATACATATGGATCCATGGTGGAATCCAGCCATTGAAGCACAGGCAACAGATCGTGCACATCGTATCGGACAGAAACAGGCAGTGACTGTTTATCACCTCATTTCCGAAGGAACAATTGAAGAAAAGATACAACGTCTCCATGCTAGAAAAAAGAAATTGGTGGATAATGTTTTGAAAGCAACAGATATGAGCTATCGTCTCACAGGTGAAGAGTTATTGGAAATGGTAAGAGGAGAGAATATATAATGAAACAGATACTTCTCACCCTAATATTGCCATTTTTACTTTCTGTACCAAGTATGGCACAGAAAGTTTCCGATATTGTTACCCTACAAATTCCACACTATGACAAAGACGGAAATCCAACAACAGGCATTCTAGAATGTAACAAAAGCATAGCAAAGGATTTGCAGGAAATATTTGCTGAGTTATATAAGGCAAAATATCGCATTGAACGTATGCGCCCCACCAGCGAATACGATGGTGATGATGATAAAAGTATGGCAGCGAATAATACATCATGTTACAACTATAGAGTTATAACAGGCTCGAAGAAACGCCTTTCAAAACATGCTCTCGGACTTGCCATAGACATAAATCCTCTCTACAATCCATACGTAAAAGGAAGCATAGTAAAACCAGAAGGAGGAAGGAAATATTCCAAAAATCCACAAATAAAAAAGAACGGACTTGTATATCGGCTTTTCATAAAACATGGCTTTAAGTGGGGAGGCGACTGGCGTACCCTGAAAGACTATCAACATTTTGAAAAGTGACTTTATTTTGTTATAAACAATCTCACTAATTTTACAGCAAATCAAAATCTATTTATACACTATGAAAAAAAATTTTTATACAGCAATTGTAATTCTATTAGCACTATTTCCAATGATGACACCTGCACAAACCAACATGCAGGGACAAGGAAAGGTGCAAACTCTCAAGATGCCTTGCAAACTGCTGAATGGTATCTCAGAACGTGAATACTCTATTTACTTGCCTAGCAGTTATGATACGAACAAACTGAAAAACTATCCTGTACTTTACCTGATGCATGGTGGTGGTGGGTCAAATACCGATTGGGAGAAAATACACCATATCT
This sequence comes from uncultured Prevotellaceae bacterium, assembly GCA_946405805.1. Lineage (GTDB taxonomy): Bacteria > Bacteroidota > Bacteroidia > Bacteroidales > Bacteroidaceae > Prevotella. Next base: position 31,813 of record CAMJIL010000020.1, read on the forward strand.
CCGAAGTTGCAAATCGCCTAATCAGTAATGGAAACATTGATGAAATGGTTATTGTTTGTGCTGAAGGAAATCAACAGAATATGATGTATTTCAATGCAGAAAGAGACAATAATGGCACTCCTGACTGGAAATATGAGGATTACTTTTTCAATGAGTTTATACCATACATAGAAAAAACATACCGCGTTAGAACAGATAAAGGCGGACGTGCCATTGGTGGTTTCTCTATGGGAGGTGGTGCTGCAACAGTTTATGGTGTACATCATCCTGAATATTTCTGTATGATATATGATATCAGCGGATACCTGAGACGCCAACCATTATCATTTCTGAAGAACGACCCTTCTGCTGCATGGAGACAGCAAGTAATAGAAAACAACAATCCTATAGTGCGCGTAAACTCTGGTACTGCGGAAGATGTTGCTGCATGGAAGAAAACCGATTGGAAAATAGCCGTAGGGGACAAGGATTTTACTCTTGAGGCCAACATGGACCTGATGAAAGCTTTCAGGGAAAAAGGAGTTCCTTGTTCTATGTATGTTAATGATGGTGCGCACGATGCAAAATGGGTAAACAGCGTATTGGAAGATGTGCTAAAACGTGCTAACAAAAATTTCAAAAGTTTATAAATAATAACTTATTATATGGCGTTAACTAATTGGTGGAGGACAAAAAACGCACATATATAGCTATTGATTTAAAATCTTTCTATGCATCTGTAGAGTGTGTAGAAAGAAATCTTGACCCTCTAACCACCAATCTTGTTGTTGCTGACGTCAGCAGAACAGAGAAAACCATATGTCTCGCAGTTTCTCCATCCCTGAAACAATATGGTATTGGGGGCAGGGCACGTCTTTTTGAAGTCATACAACGTGTACAAGGAATTAATAACCAACGAAAAAACTCTATTCCATCACATCGACTGACAGGCAAATCTTTTTCTGATATAGAACTAAAGTCACATCCTGATTGGGCTGTGGATTATATTGCAGCTCCACCTCGTATGGCACATTATATAGAGGTAAGTTCGAAGATATATAGCATATACTTAAAATACATCGCTGCTGAGGACATTCATGTATACTCCATTGACGAGGTATTTATAGATGTTACAAATTACCTTGATAGCTACAAGATGACTGCTCACGAGTTAGCTATTAAGATGATTCGTGATGTACTCAGGCAGACAGGCATAACAGCAACAGCCGGCATTGGCACAAATCTATATTTGGCAAAGGTGGCAATGGACATTATGGCAAAGAAGACACCGCCTGATAAAGATGGAGTGCGCATTGCCGAACTAGATGAGATGACATATCGTCAGAAGTTATGGAACCATCGTCCCATAACAGCCTTTTGGCGTGTGGGACATGGAATAGCAAAGTCTTTGAGCCAATATGGTATTGACACTATGGGAAAGGTCGCTCTTATGTCGGAATATAATGAAGACCTGTTATATAACCTCTTTGGTGTAAATGCAGAATTACTTATCGATCATGCATGGGGATGGGAGCCATGCACCATGGATGTGATAAAGGCATATAGGCCAGAAAAAAATTCATTCAGCAACGGACAGGTCCTGTCTTCACCTTATGACAATAAGAAAGCACGGGTAGTGATTATGGAGATGGCCGATAGTATGGCCCTGAAACTTGTTTCCCTACGACTTGTTACTGACCAGGTAACCATTTACGTTGGATATGATGCCGAAAACCTTACCAATGAAACAATCCGAGCCAACTATAATGGAGAAATAAAGGCAAACCATTATGGAAAAATGGTTCCAAAACCTGCACATGGCACTGTAAACCTCTCACACCCTACATCTTCCACACGACTTATAACAGAATCCGTAACAAATTTATATGACGAAATAGTTAATAAGGACTTGTTAATACGCAGGCTCAACATCACCGTCAACAACGTCATACAAGAAGAAAAGGTTACCAAAGAAGGGAGTGCCATACAGTTGGATTTATTCACTGACTATGAACAAAAAAGAAAACAAGAACAAAAAGAAAAGAAACGACTGGATAAAGAGCGTCGTCTCCAAGAAGCCCAAATATCAATAAAAAAACGTTTTGGAAAAAATTCCATCTTAAGAGGATTGAATTTTGAGGATGGTGCGACAGCAAAGGAACGCAATAATCAAATTGGAGGACACAAAGCATGAAGGAAAATTACGAAGAAATCATCAACCTACCCCATCACGTTTCCAAGACACATACTCCGATGTCGATGTGGAACAGAGCAGCTCAGTTTGCTCCATTCGCAGCCCTCAACGGACATAATAGTGCACTTATGGAAACAGAGAAACAAAATGAGCAAATGTATGAACACCAAGATGATTCATCAACCTTTACAGAATTCCAATATGAGAATGGGGAGGATTTTTTGTAACACCATGACACTATTATCATGTTAATGCTCTGATATGCGATAAGTTAGACCATTTTTTTTGTTTGCTCGTGTTCAATTTGGTAGTATAAACAACGGATACGGGAAAACACTACTTTTTCAATGCATTTTTTTTCGTCTCACTTATAAATATTTGAGAAAAATAGGTTAATTTTGCATCAACTGCAACACAAATCCATATCGTATGGCAACTAAAAACCCAAACAATCAACACGGAACCATTGAGTTTAAGAACTTAATGGTTGATTACAGCGATGGGGATGTCATCATTTTTGACAATGTCCGCGACCTGTCTGAAATTTATCCCGTGCAACCGATGATAAATCTCATCGGTCTATGCGTTAAAGGAACTCTTGTAATGACTGTAAACGGCAAGGATTCCAAAATCAAAGAGGACGATATACTTTTCTGTCCTCCAAATGTTAAAATAGACAACTGCCTTTTCAGCGATGATTTTGAGTGCAAGATATTGTGCCTCTCCAACCACGTTGTGCAGGGACTATTGCGTGACAAAATCAATGTTTGGAACAGAGCTGTTTATATCAACCAAACCAACATTATTCCCATGTCTCGTGCATGCAAGGAAGATTTTAAACAGTATTATGCCCTTATTAGGTCAAAGATTACTTCGGATCGTAGTACTTCACGTGAGGTGGTTCAAACGCTTATACGGGCTTTGCTCTTAGAACTTTGTGACGTCCTCGAGGCCAGCAATGGTGTAGGAGAAGAACCACGCATACTGCAGAGCCGACAATTATTCAACAAATTCCTAAATATTCTTTCCAATATTGACGTAAAGCATCGACCAGCTGCCTATTATGCTGAGCAACTGAATATTTCACCAAAATATCTTACCATGTTGTGCCGTCAGTATAGCGACAAATCAGCATCAGAATGGATTATACAATACACTCTCGATGACATACGTTACTATCTGACAGATCTCAATTACAGCGTAAAGCAGATATCCTTCCGCTTAGGTTTCTCTAATATCTCACATTTTGGAGCCTATGTTCGCAAACATTTGGGTATTTCACCTACGAAGTTCCGCGCACAACTGTAAGAATTTTCTATTTTTAAACTCTAGCACTAAATATATTCCTACCTACACACACCTATATTACAAGTGTGTGCCATAAAATAATGTGGACTGATAATGCATTTGCCATTATTACCCCATTCAGTACCATAAGAATTAAGACATATAAGACTCTCTCTCCTATCTTTTTTAGATTTTCTTAGTCCCACAATAGCCATTGCGTGACTAGAGGAATGGTTTTCACCATATTCCCAATATACGGCATGCCCTGACTTTACTGATGCCACTACTTTTTCATACATTTCCTTGTATGAGATATTGACATATTCGTATTGCATTTTGTTATCACGGTCATCAAGAACAAATTTCTCTCCTCGTTTTTTGTCACCGTTATAGGCATACCAATCATAATATATGCGATACATTACACTTTCTGCAAACTGTGTTGGTGAATACCGCATTGAATAGTAATAGAAGAAGCCCTTAGCATTTTTCTCAAGGGGATTATAATCTACCACCGTAAAACGTGGCAGAAGGTCTTTTAGACGCGAATATAGCACCTCCTTATCATTATTCTGTTCCCTTAGCAACTTTATCTTTTTTATCAATACAGCTCCATTATTGATATGGGAACGTTCAAAAGAATATGGAACCAACCCATATTGTCTTATCAGGCGCAATGCCTCTGGCCCCACATTGCGTATTGCTATCTCTTCTCCTCCCAATGCCTGCTCTTCCAATTCACGTGCCAGCAGCCATTGACGCGACAAGACAACACTATCCCCTATCTGTCGCGCCTCATGCTCTATACATGCGCACATAGCATAAATCCAACAGGCAGAGGTGCGACCTTGATTTGTCGGCTCCTGCCTGTTGCATGAGAAAAACTGTAATATTATTAATAATATAATAATGTACGCACGCGTCATACACCTAAGATTTGGTGTATCAGAGGTATTATTTCCTTCTTAAGGACAATGCTGTTAAGGCGATGTTCTGCATCTATTACCTTAAAATGCTCCTTGCCATAACACTTTTGAAACTCCTTTTGGAAGTTCACCAACCTGTCCTTGTCACCAAATAGTCCCCATACCAGTTCCTTTTCTTCTGGTGTTATGCCATAAAGAACATGTGGAGCATTGTCACCACCTTTCTTTGGCACTGTTTCCAAAGCCTTGAACTGCGCTATCATCTCCTTGTCCACTTTGAATTGTGTCGCACCATCCTGACGTGGATTCTGGAATGCTACATTCTTTCCAAGATGATTAAAGGTCAGAGTTCTTGACATTTGAAAAGAAGGATTTACAAGAATGCGACGATAGCCTTTCTGTAACTCAGCATACATTGCTCCCATAGATGTTCCGATAATCAAATCAGGCTTATGCTCAGCAATAAAATCATGCAGGAAAGGTACTGCATCATTCGGCATTACGGGAATATCAGGAGAAATGACATTCACTCCGAGGGGATAAAAATGATTTCTCATCTCCGTAGCAGTACCAGTACTGCCCGCAGATGAGAAACCATGTAAATATATTATTTGCATAATGTCAGAGATTACTCTGTAGCGTTCTCTGCCTTCTTCAGTCTATTCTCGATATGCTTTCCGAGGGTGAGGTATGCAACAGGTGCTGCAACGAATATTGATGACAGTGTACCAAATACTACACCCAGTATCATAGCAAAAGAGAATGAGCGGATAGAATCACCACCGAGGAAGAATATACACAGCAATACCAACAATGTAGAGAAAGAGGTATTGATGGTACGTGCCAATGTCTGGTTGATAGAAGTATTGAAACTTGTCTGTATATCCCACTTTGGATGAATTCTCAGATTCTCACGGATACGGTCAAATACAACCACCTTATCGTTGATAGAATAACCAATCACAGTCAGGATAGCACCAATGAATGTCTGGTCAATCTCGAGAGAGAATGGCATCCAACCCCAACAGAGAGAATATATTCCGAGTACCACAACTGTATCAACAGCAAGAGCACATGTAGAACCTACAGAGAAGGCTACGTTGCGGAAACGTATGAGGATGTAGATGAAGATTGCAACAAGTGCGAAGAGCACACTGATGATAGCACCATAAGTGATATCCTTTGCCACACTTGGTCCCACTTTCTGTGAAGAGATAATGGAACCACCCTCACGAACGTCTGGATTTTTGAAGGCCTCTACATTTGGCTGATTTACCACTCCTTCAGCCTTGAGAGCCTTGTAGAGGATTGTCTCTGCCTCATCATCAACATTAGGATTGTTTGACTCTATCTTATAGTTGGTAGAGATACGAACAGTCTTATTGTCTGTACCAAGAGCAATAACGCTGGTGTTGTATCCTTCAAATGCCTTAGCAATAGCTCCACGAACCTCTTCTGGCTGTACCGCCTTCTCAAAGGTAACAACATAGTTACGACCACCGGTGAAGTCAATACTCTGTGAGAGACCGCGAACAGCAAAACTTGCAATAAATACTACAAGAGCAATAGCTACGAAAGTGAATGTCTTTTTATAGAGAGACATAAACTTGATGTCTGTCTTCTGCAGAAGGTCTTTAGATATTGGTGTGCAGAATGTCAGGTTCTTCCAACGGTCGTTATTCAACTGACGCTCGTAAACAAGACGTGTAAGGAATACTGCTGTGAAGAATGAGCAAATGATACCGATTATCCATGTTGTAGCGAAGCCACGGATAGGACCTGTACCAAATACATACAGAATAACACCTGTGATGATAGAAGTGAGGTTAGAGTCGAAGATAGCGGAGAAAGCGTTGCTGTAACCAGCAGCCAGAGCCTGCTTCAAACCCAAACCGCCCTTCATTTCCTCCTTGATACGCTCGTAAATCAACACGTTAGCATCCACTGCAGTACCCAATGACAATACCATACCCGCAATACCTGACATTGTCAGGGCTGCTTGGAAGCTTGTCAAAATACCGAGTGTGAAGAAGAGGTTTATAACAAGAGCCATATTTGCCATCATACCAGGGATAAAGTTATACATGCAAACCATGTAAATCATCAGGAGTACGAAAGCGATGATGAATGAGATAATACCCTGTTGGATAGACTGAGCACCGAGTGTAGGACCTACTACCTCTTCCTGTACGATACGTGCAGGAGCAGGCATACGACCTGACTTCAAAGTGTTTGCAAGGTCTTTTGTATCTTCAATAGTGAAGTTACCTGAAATCTGAGAGTTACCACCAGAAATTTCACCATTAACACGAGGAGCAGAATAAACAACACCATCAAGCACGATAGCAATTGCCTTACCTACATTCTGCTTTGTCAACTGTGCCCACAGGCGAGCGCCCTCATTGTTCATAGACATTGATACACATGGACGACCGAAGTTGTCGAATTCATCCTTCGCATCAGTAATAACATCACCCTCCAATGGGGCACGGCCAGAAGTAGAAGTCACTTTCAAGGCATGGAGCTCGAAGATATTCTTTGTACCATCAACAGGCTTTGCACTCCACAACAATTTAACGTCTGAAGGGATAACCTTCTTGCCCTCTTCACCATAGATAGCCTTGTTAATCTCAGCAGTATCACGCTCATGAGCATAACCTACAGTAGAAAGGCTCTGTCCCTGTACTGGCTGGAAGAAAGCGAAGAGAGGATGCTCCTTCTTTGCCTTTTCAATTGCTTTGTCGTCCTGCTTAGCAGCCTTGTCTGCCGCTGCAGCCTGATCAGCATCGTTCTTCTTCAGTTGGAACTTTGTTGCTGCCTCTTTTACAGTAGTATCAGCCTCAGCAGGTGTTTCGGCAACTTCTGCTGTTTCAGCCTTTACGCTGTCTGCATCCTCAACCTTCTGACCAGAAGCAATTGCAGCAAGACGCGAATCAAGCTGTGAGAAGTAAGGGAGGACCTCCTGTGCATTATAAGTCTCCCAGAACTCAAGGTTTGCAGAACCCTGGAGCAACTTACGTACACGCTCTGGCTCCTTAACACCAGGCATTTCCACCATCAGACGGCCTTCCTGACCTTCTAACTTCTGGATGTTTGGCTGTACAACACCAAACTTATCGATACGGTTACGGACAACGTTGTAAGAGTTGTCGATAGCACTTTGTACCTCTGCACGCAGAGCCTTCTCTACTTCTGCATCAGTGCTCTGAGTAGAAACCTTACCCTTCAACTGCTGAGTAGCAAATATTTCTGCCAGACGATGACCAGGAGCATTCTTCTGGTAAGCTTTGATAAATAGTGAGATGAAATCACTTTGTGAAGACTCTTCTTCCTTCTTTGCCTCTGCCATAGACTTTTGGTAAGCAGCATCTGTCTTGTGATCTGCCAAGATGTCCACTACGTCAGGCACACTGATTTCAAGAATCACGTTCATACCACCCTTCAGGTCAAGACCCAGACCAATCTGAGTTTCCAGACACTGCTGGTAAGAATACACTCCCAAATACTTTACAGAATCCTTATAGTTCTGTGCAGCAATAGGATCTTTCATCTCTGCAGCCTTAGAGTCATAGTAACTTGTAGCAAAAGAGAATGAAAGGTAGAAAATACTTGCAAGCGTCAATAGGATGGCGGTTACAATTACAATTCCTTTGTTTTGCATTTTAGTTTTTTTTTGTTTTTATTATTATTGATTCTATATTTTCAGTATCGTCCTCAAAGCCTTTTGAGCTTCTTTATGACTACTATTCTATCACGATTCTATCACGTTCGCACGCATATACGCGAGCGGATGTGCGCATAAAACGGTGCAAAGGTAGTAAATAAAACACATTTTTCCAAACTTTTTTGTAAGAAAAGTATTAAAACAGCAAAAAAAAGACGTCTGATAACTCTTACGAGCCATCAGACGTCAGTATTTAAAGTGGGTTTGAGACTGTTTTTGCTTGGGTTTACCTTCTACCCATCAGGGAGGTACAACCGCAAATGGTGGAAATACCAACCATTGTAAGCATGAGAACCATTGCTGTGTTTGTAAACATAGTACGTCTCCTTTCTTTTTTAATTACGAGGAACACACCTCTTTTTTTGTTAACCTGGACAATCTTTATCACCCTAAAAGGCGTGGGGATTTCTGATTTCCAAGTGCAAAGATATGACATTCTGTGTGCGCACACAATTTTTTCTCCCTATTTCTTTCACTTAACCCCTAATTTCTTGATTTTACTCAAAAATAGGGCCTTTTTTTCGTTTTTTTTTTCGTACCTTTTACCTGCGGTTGAAGGTACTCCGTTATGGAAATGCAAGGAAAAAAGACAAAATGTTCTTATTTTTCTTGCATTTCTCATAACTTAATCGTACCTTTGCAAACTATGAAGAAACTATATATTGAGACATATGGCTGCCAGATGAATGTAGCCGACTCTGAAGTAGTAGCAAGCATCATGCAGATGGCTGGCTATGATCTGTGCGAAGATGCTAACGAGGCAGATGCAATCTTCCTGAATACCTGTTCTGTACGTGAGAATGCAGAAAACAAGATATACCATCGCCTCGAAACACTCCATAATGAGAAATGTGGCAAAGAAGGTCGCATAATAGGTGTGCTGGGCTGTATGGCAGAACGTGTTAAAGAGGTTCTCATCAATAATTATCATGCCGACCTGGTGGCTGGTCCTGACTCCTATCTCGCTCTACCCGACCTGATAGCACAGTGTGAATTGGGCCAAAAGGCCATCGATACTACCCTCTCGCTGACAGAAACCTATCGTGACATCATGCCACAGCGGGCACATGGTATGCATATCTCTGGCTTTGTGAGCATCATGAGAGGCTGTAACAATTTCTGCCACTATTGCATCGTTCCATATACAAGAGGACGCGAGCGCTCGCGTGACGTAGAGAGTATCCTGAATGAAGTGAAGGACCTCCAAATCCGTAATTTCAAGGAGGTAACCCTATTGGGACAGAATGTTAACAGTTATCTTTTTGATGGAACCACCTTCCCACAGTTGCTAAGGCTTGTAGCGGAGGCTGTTCCCAATATGCGAGTACGCTTTACCACTTCACATCCTAAAGATATGAGCGATGAGACACTTGAGGTAATAGCCCAATATCCTAATGTTTGCAAGCATATACACCTGCCAGTACAGAGCGGTTCTAATCGCATCCTGAAGTTGATGAACAGAAAATATACTCGTGAATGGTACTTAGATCGTGTGGCGGCCATAAAACGCATCGTTCCTGACTGTGCCATCACTACAGACATCTTTGTGGGCTACCACTCCGAAACAGAAGAAGACCATCAGATGAGTCTTTCGCTTATGAAGGAGGTAGGCTATGCCAGCGCATTTATGTTTAAATACTCCGAGCGCCCAGGCACTTATGCCTCAAAACATCTTCCTGACGATGTACCTGAAGAAACCAAGATACGCCGTCTCAACGAGATGATAGCCCTTCAGAATGAGTTGTCTGCTACTTCATATAGGGCTGATGTAGGAAAAGAGTTTGATATCCTCGTAGAAAACTACAGCAAGCGCTCTCGTGAACAACTCTGTGGCCGCACAGAACAAAACAAGATGGTAGTCTTCGATAAAGGCAAACACCACATTGGTGAAATTGTTCGTGTTCGCATCACTGGCAGCACCAGTGCAACCCTCTTCGGAGAAGAAGTGTGACACGTCGCATCTCCTATCTCTCACCCTTATACTCAGCTTTTGCTTTGAGCAATTGTTGCTGGTATTCAGGAGTTACTACTTCTTTTGAAAAAACTGTTATTGAGAGAATTTTCCCTGCATCGATGTCACTCTTCCAATGGCGTCCCATTATCACTCGATAGGTGGCATACTGTTCTGCGCATTTCATCAAAGCCTCAGAATGTTCTGGTGCTATGTTACACAAAACAAGTGCAAGCATCCAGCCATGTGCAGAATGTCCGCTGGGATAACTATTCTCTTTGTCTCTGAAATCAGCACCATCATCCTTAGATGTCAGCGACTCTTCGTGAAAATACACATAGGGTTTTGAACGCTTAAAATGCTCCTGTCCCTTGTGGGCAGCAAAAAGAGCATCATTGATGACAGTTTTTGCAAGTTTATAGATTTCTGGAGTATGCTCCTTGCTCACCTTCATTCCCAAAACACCGCTGAATAGCGCAAAAATCGATGTTTCAT
>CAMJIL010000021.1 GCA_946405805.1 uncultured Prevotellaceae bacterium
TGGCTGATTGCCTGTTTCCTTTACAAGACTAAGGGCATCATTGATGCCACAATATGCAGAATTGCTTTTTGGCGATGTAGCAAGATATACACAGGCCTCAGCAAGGGCTATACGACCTTCGGGCCACCCTATCTTCATAACTGTATCGAAGGCTGCATTGGCAAGCAGCAGGGCGTTGGGGTTGGCAAGACCTATATCCTCGGAAGCGCTGATGACAAGGCGTCGGGCAATAAACTGGGGGTCTTCCCCACCCTCTATCATGCGAGCCATCCAATAGAGAGCGGCATCGGGATCGCTGCCACGAATGCTCTTGATGAAAGCCGAAATGATGTCATAGTGCATCTCTCCGTCCTTATCGTATGCCAAAGGATTCTGCTGAAGCCTGCGAGCTACGAGTTCGTCAGTAATAACTACTTCTTCGGAAGACTCTGACTCCACCATCAGCTGCAGTATATTGAGAAGCTTGCGGGCATCACCACCAGAATATCTCAGCAGGGCATCTGTCTCTGCCAGCTTTATATTGCGTTCCTTCAACTCTACATCAGTAGTAATAGCCCTATCCAACAACTCTAACAAATCGTCTATTCCCAAACTCTCCAGCACATAGACCTGACAGCGGGACAACAATGGACGAATCACCTCAAAAGAAGGATTCTCGGTTGTTGCACCTATGAGGGTCACCACGCCTTGTTCTACTGCTCCAAGGAGCGAGTCCTGCTGAGACTTTGAGAAGCGGTGTATCTCATCGATAAAGAGTATTGGAGAGGCTGTAGAGAAGAACCTGTTGTTCTTAGCCTTATCGATTACCTCACGCACCTCCTTGACGCCACTTGTCACAGCACTCAGGGTGTAGAAAGGGGTATCGAGTTTATTGGCAATAATCTGTGCCAATGTAGTTTTTCCGACACCAGGAGGGCCCCACAGAATGAATGAAGAGATGTTGCCTGATTCTATCATTCTGCGAAGTACTGCACCTTCTCCTACGAGGTGCTTCTGACCTATATATTCGTCAAGTGTACGTGGACGAAGACGTTCTGCTAATGGGGGCATTGAGAGTTAAGAGTTAAGAGTTAAGAAAATTACTTGAAACTTGAAACCTGTAATCGGCTTTGCCGCTTCGCTAGTCGAAGAAACCTGAAACTTTGACCTTAGACCTTTGGTTTTCGGCCTTTGACCTTGGACTTTTGACCTTTGACTTTTTTATACTCAAAGAAATAGTCGTTTTGTTTTTTCTTTTTCTGCATGTCGTGTTCTGTGAATACAGGTTTGAGGGTATAGGGGTCATAACCTGTATAGAACATCTCTGTGGCTGTTGTCATAGGGGTTGGAGTAAAGTCCTGCACCTGCTCAAGGCGATACCCCATTCTGCGAGTAACTTCAGAGAGGTGTCGCATATCCTTCTCCGTACAGCCAGGATGGGAGGAAATGAAATATGGTATCAGCTGCTGCTTTAATCCACACTCACGATTTATCTTGTCAAAGATACCATTAAACTGCTTAAAGAGTTCGAAAGACGGTTTTCGCATGATATTCAGGACATAATCTGAGGTATGTTCTGGAGCTACCTTAAGACGTCCTGACACATGATGCATTATCAGTTCTCGGGTATATTGGCGAGTGGACTTGTTGGTCTTCTCATCCTTACTATGATGCAGCAGCAGGTCATACCTCACACCAGAACCAATAAAGGATTTTTTTATCTCAGGCAAAGCATCCACCTCATGGTAGATATCCAGCAAGGCAGAATGGTCAGTATTGAGGTTCGGACATATCTGAGGATGGATACACGAAGGGCGTTTGCATGCCTCACAAGCCTTCAGATTATTACCATGCATGGAATACATATTTGCAGATGGACCACCAAGGTCGGACAGATAGCCCTTAAAGCCGTCGAGTTTCACAACCTCACGAACCTCCTTCATGATACTCTCTTTGGAACGGGAAGCAATGAATTTTCCCTGATGGGCAGAGATAGTACAGAAGGCACAGCCGCCAAAGCATCCACGATGGAGATTGACAGAGAACTTTATCATCTCATAGGCAGGAATTGTCTTGCCTTTATACTTGGGGTGCGGCACACGCTGATAAGGAAGGTCGAAAGAAGCATCTATCTCTGCTGTTGTCATAGGAGGATAGGGAGCATTGACGACAACATACTTTTCTCCCACCTGCTGTATGAGGCGTGACGCATGCATCTTGTTTGACTCTTCTTCTATATGTCTGAAATTCTCTGCCTGAGAACGTTTATCCCTAAGACATTCTTCATGAGAATGAAGGATAATGTCATCATCTTGGGACTTTATGCTATCAGTAAGGAATACTGTCTGAGGTATGTTCTGCCACTCTTCCCGAGGTGTCTCACACAATGCTATAGTAGCTTTCTCACCCATACCATATGTAATAAGGTCGGCACCAGAGGAGACGAGCACTGAGGGCATCAGTTTATCCTGCCAGTAGTCATAATGAGTCAATCGACGCATAGAAGCCTCTATACCTCCAAGCACTACAGGCACATCTGGAAACAGTTCTTTGAGAATCTTTGTATAAACAATGGTAGGATATTCAGGTCGGCAATCATGGCGTCCGTCAGGGGAATAAGCATCTTCGGAACGCAGACGCTTTCGGGCCGTATATTTATTCACCATAGAGTCCATTGCCCCTGGCGAAATGCCAAAGAACAATCGTGGCTTGCCCAGTTTCTTGAAGTCTCGGAAGTCACCATGCCAATCGGGCTGTGGTACTATGGCAACCTTATATCCATGAGCCTCTAATGTTCTGCCTATTACAGCAGCACCGAAAGAAGGATGATCCACATAAGCATCACCAGAGAACAAGATGACATCGAGTTCATCCCATCCTCTTAACTGGCATTCTTTCTTTGTTGTAGGCAGAAAATCGGTCAGCATCATGGTGTAATGAGGAATGCAAGGATACCACCCATTATGGTAGCCTGCATAGCTCTGTCATTAATACATTCAAATGGGAACCCCATAACAAAGGTATGGAAGCCGACATTATTTGCTACAGCAGCAGTCTGACCGTCAGCATATTGCATAGCAATAAAGGCACTGTCTTCTGCTTTCAGGACATCACTCTGATTGGTAGCATAATGCTTATCGTTAATCGTATTTATCAGATACATCTCCTGCTGCAAGCCGTTAACCTTGTAATTAGAATTGCGGATTGTTCCAGAATATGAGGAATGGAATATGGTATGCATGAAATCTATTTCCTTATCTTCCAACATATCTGACGCTACATACGAACCACTACAGAGAATGGCACCTTGTCCTTTTGCTACATAGCTGTATAACTTCTGCTGAAGAGGCTCTGAGAATGTCTTATAATATTTCAAGGAATGTCCATCATTCTTCTCATTACCAAGAAGTAAATCAACGACTTTATAGTCAGACAAATCAAAGTTGCCCCACTCCACAGCCTCTTTGGATGTACTGACGATGTTATAGTAGTTTGAAGCCGCTATGGCACGAGCATGTTCCAATGAATAGTTGAAATCATTTCCTGCCACCACTTTTCCAGTCAACCCTGCTGTTGCCCAGCATGCAGTAGGACCATAAGACAATCCAGGATCTGCTTCGAGCGAGAAGGCATTTTTTCCTTTTGAACCAGCAACGATAGCAGGAGAAGAAAGACGTTTGAAACCATTCACGATAGCCACTGTCGGTGTTCCATTAGCATGCCACATACATACCAATTCCTCTGTGGGGAAACTCTCGCCACCATCATTGACAGCAGTAATCTTAAATCGATAAATAATATCCGGATATATTGGTATCTCCGTATATGTTTTTGAGACATTGGTACCATTATCATACCCAAGGCTTCCCATCGACATATACACATTATAAGATGATGGTTTAGCAGACGATTCTGCGTCATCCGACTGTGCCACCCATGAGAGAGTTGCCAAGCCAGAGTTATCCTCTGCAGAACCTGGCTTCAACGTAATATTAAAGCCCACAGGTGCAAGAGGTTGTACCACCACCTTCTCTCCATGAGCCTCAGCTTCATAGCGAAGGATTGTCTTGTATATGGAACGTGCCAGATTAAACTTAAAATCAGGGTCGTGACCATAGCGCATATCAGCAAAACTCTCATGTGAAAGAGTCTCGAAGATTGCTGACGGCATACCAGGAAGACGCGTCTCGGAGTAATTCCTGTCATACAGGTCTCGCCAATTCCAATAACCATATATCTTTTGCAGGTCACGTTTCGAATTTTCCAGAAGATATTGAGCCAAATCACGAGAATGCAATCTCGTCACTCCGCTGCTCAGGCGACCCTCATTAAAGTTTGTAGTACAGACAGCAAGAGAGCCATACAAGGTACCATCATTATTGTATCCAGCATCCGAATGCACAGCAAGGGCGAGGTCGATAGGAACCTTCAGTCCCTCAGTATCTGGAACATAAGAAGATCCTCCCGCAAGCCAGTTGGTCATCAGGGAACGAACATTGATGTCATCCTTATAATCATCATCCCCTTTATATCCTGCATAAACATTATATGGAGCACCAGCCCACTGAGCATAGTAACGGGCACCCTCGAGAGAACGCATCAGACCACTCGTACTGCCACCTCTGGAGATATTTCCCATACCACCGCCAAACCTGACAGCACGAGATGATACGATTCCTTTGCCAGAAGATTGTGATGATACTACTATCTTATTGTATTCAGAACTACCTCTGCCAAAATAGAATGTTCCGAGATATACCCAAGTACCGCCACCCATGCGTTGGTTTACATGGAAGTCAGTACGCATGCCATCATGATAGACACTATAGAGAGCATCATCTACACTCTTTTCCTCTGTGGTATATGAGACATAGACAGCATAATTGCCTGACTCAGGAATATTTGGCTGATAGGTCACAAATTCCTCCTCATGTTTTGTAGCATGCGTCTTCTTAACACTACCCTCATTGAACGGATTATATCCATCATAGATAACATCATTAGGAATATATGACCCTTTATCGTTATCAACAATAACCTCATTAGGCTGCCAGTCACGTTCACGTGGTGTAAAGACAACAGCTCCTGCATTTTCCAGCATAGGAATAAGATATGGCACTACAATAGTTTGTGTGAAAAGGTCTTCAGTAGTAGAAAATAGCAATGGTCTCTGCCATTTCCAGAAACCTTTTTGCTTGTCATAATAACTACCATGACTCTGCCATACAGAAAGATGTTTTCCTGCCAATGCAGCAGTCGGTTGTTTAGGACGAGAAACATTCTTTACCCAAGGATTGCCTTCATAAGAATGTTTTCCCCACCAACCATGACTATAAGACTTATCTTTCTTGGTTTTGTAGTCAATTGTTTCCTTCTTAATGTCAATAGGAATCTTTCCTGTATCTTTCACTACATGTTTACCACACGAAGCGAACAGCACAAGAAGAGCTGTGAATATATATACGACAATATGCCGATTCATAAGTTATATCGAAAAATTTTCTGGATGTTTTCCTTTGAAATCTTTAAAATACTGCTTTATATCCTGCAATTCTTTATCAACGTCTCCTGAAGGCTCGATACTCTTGGTACATTGTATCAATTTCTTTTGGTAATCTACCCCATACAGAAGAATAGGAATACCAGCCTTTTGGGCAATAAAATAAAATCCTTTTTTCCAATCAGGATTTAAGCTTCGGGTTCCTTCTGGAGTAACACAAATTCGAAATTCAGATGAATTTTCAGCCACTTCAGCAAGGGTATCTGTCATAGACACATGTTTCTGACGATAGACAGGTATTCCACCAGTTTTCCTAAAGATGTACCCCAATGGCCAGAAGAACCATTCTTTTTTCATGAGGTACTGTGTCTGTACACCCTCAGCACGAGAAAAGAGCATTCCAAGAATGAAATCCCAGTTGCTGGTATGAGGAGCAAGACAGATAACACATTTTTTAGGGAAAGCAACAGTAATATCTGTACGCCATCCCATCTTGCTGTATAACAACCAGCGGCAAAATGCTTTAAGCATGCAGATTCTTTATATGGTCAACAACTTCATTGACGCTATTATTGAAATCAGCAATCAACGAATTATAATACTTCTTTGCTGGCATTCCAGGCTCTGGATGAGATACCCTCATTATATAGTCAGAATGTATGCGCATTATGCAACGCAGCAAAGTATCTGCATTCTGCTTATCACTATTGTAGTAAGCTGACAATGAAATACATTCAGCAAACAGCTCTCCACAGATATAGTTTATACAACGCTTTAATGATCTTTTATTTGCCATAACAGTTCATTTTTATTCACCGCAAAAATAATAATTTTCATACACATTCAGTACAATATAAAATATAGTTTATATTTTTTAACACTTTTTTTACATAAATGCAATACATAATATATATACTCTCACCTTTTTTTATTACCTTTGCACTCGCTTTGCTCGTGCGAGCACTGAAAACTAAAAGAAAGAATGGCAGAATTAAAGGATTTAACAAAAAGAGCTGACAACTACAGCCAATGGTATAATGATTTGATTGTTAAGGCGGACTTGGCAGAACAGAGTGCAGTCCGTGGATGTATGGTAATCAAACCATACGGATATGCAATATGGGAAAAGATGCAGGCACAACTTGATAAGATGTTCAAGGAAACTGGTGCTGTTAATGCATACTTCCCCCTCTTGATTCCAAAATCATTTCTGTCACGCGAGGCTGAACATGTTGAAGGGTTTGCTAAGGAATGTGCAGTAGTAACCCACTATCGTCTGAAGACAAATGAGACACATGATGGTGTTGTCGTTGACCCTACAGCAAAGCTGGAAGAAGAACTGATTATACGTCCAACTTCCGAGACAATTATATGGAACACATACAAGAACTGGATTCACTCATGGCGTGACTTGCCATTGATGTGTAACCAGTGGTGTAACGTAATGCGTTGGGAAATGCGTACTCGTCCATTCCTGCGTACTTCTGAATTCTTATGGCAGGAAGGTCATACAGCACATGCAACCCGTGAAGAGGCAGAGCAGGAGGCACAGAAGATGTTGAAAGTATATGCTGAGTTTGCTGAAAAATGGATGGCAGTACCTGTTATGCAAGGTGTTAAGAGCGAAACAGAACGTTTTGCTGGAGCTTTGGATACATACACCATCGAAGCTATGATGCAAGACGGAAAAGCTCTACAGAGCGGAACATCTCATTTCCTTGGTCAGAACTTTGCAAAGGCATTTGGCGTACAATATCTTACAAAGGAAAATAAGCAGGAATACGTATGGGCTACATCATGGGGCGTATCAACACGTCTTATCGGAGCACTCATCATGACACACTCTGATGATAATGGTTTGGTACTTCCTCCTCGTCTCGCACCACTGCAGGTAGTTATTATACCAATCGGAAAGGGAGAACAGCAGGAACAGATTTCAGAATTGTTCCAGCCAGTCATCAAAGCCCTCAGCGCAAAAGGCATCAGCGTGAAATATGATGATGCTGACAACAAACGCCCAGGATTTAAATTTGCTGACTACGAATTGAAGGGTGTACCTGTTCGTATCGTAATGGGAGGACGTGATCTTGAAGCTAAGACAGTAGAGATTATGCGTCGTGACACACTTGAAAAAGAAACAGTACCATTCGAGGGGCTTGCAGAGCGCATAGAGAAGTTGCTTGAAGATATACAGGACAACATCTTTAAGAAAGCAAAAGACTTTAGAGATGCCCACATCTTCGAATGTGACAACTACGAAGAATTCAAGGAAAGAGTAAAAGACGGAGGTTTCTTCCTTTGCCACTGGGACGGTACACCAGAAACAGAGGCACAGATAAAAGAGGAGACACAAGCAACAATACGCTGTGTACCATTCGCCTTCGAACAGACACCTGGTGTTGATATGGTATCAGGAAAGCCTTCAAAATGTAGGGTTCTTATTGCCAGAAGTTATTAATTGGATTATCAGGTTTTAAGGAACACACCAATTATAATCAATACAAGCAAAATTTAGGCAAAACATCAAAATAATTGCATTTTTATTTGGTGTTTTGCTTATTTTTTTGTACCTTTGCACCCGCTTTGTGTAAAAACAGCACATTGCAACACATTTATTTATAATTAATTTTTAAACAAGAACTAATGATGAATCATTACGAAACCGTTTTCATCCTGACTCCCGTTTTGTCTGATGACCAGACAAAGGAAACGGTCGCTAAGTTCAAGAAAGTACTCTCTGACAATGGTGCTGAGATACTGAATGAGGAGGCTTGGGGACTCAAGAAAATGGCTTATGCTATTCAGAAGAAGTCAACAGGATTTTATTTCCTCTTTGAGTTCAAGGCAGAGCCATCAGTAGTAGACAAACTCGAGACATCTTTCCGTCGCGAGGAGAAAGTAATCCGTTTTATGACCGTCAAACTTGACAAATATGCTGCTGCTTATGCAGAGAAGCGTCGTGCCAAGTATGCTAAAAAAGAGGAGGCTTAAACATGGCAGAGAACAATTCAGAAATCCGTTATCTTAACGCTCCAACAATCGACACTCGCAAGAAGAAGTATTGTCGTTTCAAGAAGAGCGGTATTAAGTACATCGACTATAAGGACCCTGAGTTCCTGAAGAAGTTCCTCAATGAGCAGGGAAAACTCCTTCCACGTCGTATTACCGGCACATCTTTGAAGTATCAGCGTCGTGTAGCACAGGCTGTTAAGCGTGCTCGTCAGATCGCATTGCTTCCTTATGTAACCGACATGATGAAATAATTTTAATTAGGAGGATTACACAATGGAAATTATACTGAAAGAAGATATCATCGGTCTTGGATTCAAGAACGACATAGTTAATGTAAAGTCTGGCTACGGACGTAACTACCTCATTCCTACAGGAAAGGCTGTTATCGCTTCTCCAGCAGCAAAGAAGGTATTGGCAGAAAACCTGAAGCAGCAGGCTCACAAGCTTGCCAAGATTCTCGAAAATGCAGAAAAAGAAGCTGCAGCACTTAATGGTGTGTCACTCGAGATTAAGGCTAAGGTTAGTGCAACAGGCGTATTATATGGTTCTGTAAACGCTAGCACTGTTGTAGAAGAGTTGGCTAAGAAGGGCATCGAAATTGACCGCAAGAAGGTTGTCATGAAGGACATCAAGACTGTAGGTGAATATGCTGCAACAGTTATCTTCCACAAGGAAGTTCGTGTAGAAATCCCTGTAACAGTACTTGCTGAAGGCAACATTGCTGAGCAGCCAAAGGCTGTTGAGCCAAAGCAGGCTCCTGTAGTAGTAGAGCCAGAAGCTCCTGCTGTTGAAGAAGAAGAACAGGCAGAAGTTACAGAATAAAGACATACCATAAAACATCATAAAAATCGCGCTGAAGAACTATTTCTTTGGTGCGATTTTGTTTTCTGTGTGCGTACAAAAATTGATATAGATTATTTTAACATTTATTTTTATAAAATAAATTCCCAAAAAAGGAGTTTTTTTATTTTATTTTTTTTACCTTTGCACACAGAACAATAGGAATTTTATATACCCACCAGAAAATTTGAACATTGCTCTTTATGGTAAAACCCGATTACATTTTCGAGTCTTCATGGGAAGTTTGCAATAAAGTTGGCGGCATTTATACCGTACTTTCAACTCGTGCTAAGACACTCCAAGAAGTATTTCCCGACAAAATCATTTTTATTGGTCCTGACTGCTGGGGTGACAAAAAATGTCCATTCTTCATACAAGACAGCAGCATCCTCAAGGAATGGCAAGAATCAACAACATTAAAGGTAAAAGTAGGCAGATGGGACATTCCTGGTAAGCCAATTTCTATCCTTGTGGACTTTGCCCCATTCTTTGCCGAGAAAGATTCCATCTATGGTAATCTGTGGAATTATTTCCAAGTAGATTCTCTTCACGCTTATGGCGACTATGATGAAGCAAGCATGTTCTCTTATGCTGCCGGTCTTGTTGTAGAGAGTCTTTACAAATTCTTAAAACTCGAAAATCAGAAGGTCATTTATCAGGCTAATGAATGGATGTGCGGTTTAGGTGCACTCTATATTAAGAAGTGCGTTCCAGCAATAGGAACAATCTTTACAACCCACGCAACAAGCATCGGACGTTCTA
This sequence comes from uncultured Prevotellaceae bacterium, assembly GCA_946405805.1. Lineage (GTDB taxonomy): Bacteria > Bacteroidota > Bacteroidia > Bacteroidales > Bacteroidaceae > Prevotella. The sequence goes on from CAMJIL010000021.1 coordinate 10,094, forward strand.
TCGCAGGCAACAACAAGCCACTATACGAATATCTGTGGGCATACAATGGTGACCAGATGGCTGGAGAACTGAATATGCAGTCTAAGCACTCCATCGAAAAGCAGACAGCATGGAATGTAGATTGCTTTACAACTGTTTCTGACATCACCGCAACAGAATGTAAGGAACTTATCGACAAACCTGTTGATATTGTTCTTCCAAACGGATTTGAGGATGATTTCGTTCCAAAAGGATCAGAATTCACGAAAAAACGTAATACTGCCCGCAAAGCACTTCTCAAACTTGCAAACGCTTTGACAGGTAGCCTGTTCCCAAATGACACTCTCATTGTAGGTACATCAGGTCGTTACGAATTCCGCAACAAGGGCATTGACGTATTTATTGAGGCAATGAATCGCCTTAACCATGACGAGAAGCTACAGAAGCCAGTGTTGGCATTTCTTGAAGTACCAGCATGGGTAGGAGATCCACGTAAGGACGTCCTTGAAAGACTTCAGAAGGCAAAAGACATAAATACATATGATACTCCACTTGACCTGCCAATGATAACCCACAATCTTTATAACATGTCTGATGATAAAGTTATCAACATGATGAAGAGTTACGATATGTGGAATCGCAAGGAGGACAAGGTTAAGGTAATATTTATCCCAAGCTATCTCAATGGCGATGACGGTATTCTCAATATGCCGTATTACGATGTCATCATCGGTAAAGACCTCACCGTTTATCCATCATACTACGAGCCATGGGGATATACCCCACTTGAGAGCGTTGCTTTCAGTGTACCATGTATAACAACAGACCTTGCAGGCTTTGGAGTATGGGCAAACACTATAAAGGGAGCATACTCTGAGATAGAAGACGGTGTCAAGACAATTCATCGTACAGATTACAACTACTCTGAAGTAGCAGATGCTATAAAAGATACTGTTGTAAAGTACTCAGGATTCACACCAGCTCAGGTAAAGAAATGTCGTACTAAGGCATCCCAGCTATCTAAGAAGGCGCTTTGGAAAGAATTTATAAAATACTATTATCAGGCATACGACATTGCACTACGTACAAAATAAGAAAAACAAACTTTATTAAAAATTATACAAACTATTATGAAAATTAAATCAGCTTATTCAAACACTCCTATTTGGAAGGAGTTTACCGTAAAGTCAACCCTCCCAAAGGAATTAGAGTGCCTCGATGAGATTGCGCACAACATGTGGTGGGTATGGAACTATGATGCCCGCGAGTTATTCCGCTCTCTTGATGAGGATATCTATGACGAGGTTGCCCACAACCCAGTACAGTTGCTCGAGCGTCTCTCATACGAGCGTAAAGAAGCAATCGTAAAGGATAAGAAGATTATGGCTAATGTTAAGGCCGTATATAAGCATTTCAAAGACTATATGTTAGTAAAGCCTGACAAGACCCGTCCTTCTGTAGCTTATTTCTCTATGGAATTCGGTATCCACAACTCACTGAAGATTTATTCTGGTGGTCTTGGTATGCTTGCTGGTGACTATATCAAGGAAGCATCTGACTCTAACGTTGATATGTGTGGTATTGGTTTCCTCTATCGTTTCGGTTACTTCAAGCAGAGCCTTTCAATGGACGGACAGCAGATTGCTAACTATGACGCACAGAATTTCAATTCTCTGCCTATCACAAAGACACTTGACAAGGATGGCAAGCAGGTTGTTGTTGACGTGCCTTATATGAACTATAATGTACACGCACTCGTTTGGCAGGCTAATGTAGGTCGTGTAAAACTTTATCTGCTCGATACAGATAACGACTTGAACTCTGAATACGACCGTCCTATTACTCACGCTCTTTATGGTGGTGACTGGGAGAACCGTCTGAAGCAGGAAATTCTTCTCGGTATCGGTGGTATGCTGATGCTTGAGAAGCTTGGCATCAAGAAACAGGTTTATCACTGTAACGAGGGACACGCAGCACTCTGCAACCTGCAGCGTCTCGTTTCATACGTAAGAGGTGGGCTGTCATTCAATCAGGCTATGGAAGTTGTTCGTGCTTCTTCACTCTATACAGTACACACTCCTGTTCCTGCTGGTCACGACTACTTCGACAAGGACCTCTTTGGTAAGTACATGGGTGGCTATGCTGATATGCTCGGTATTTCTTGGAAAGAGTTCATCGGCATGGGTCGTATCAACCCAGATGATGACAACGAGCGTTTCTGTATGTCAACATTCGCTTGCAACACTTGTCAGGAGGTTAATGGTGTATCTATGCTTCACGGCTGGGTTTCTCAAAAGATGTTTGCAGGCATTTGGAGCGGCTACTATCCAGAAGAGAACCACGTTGGATATGTTACCAATGGCGTACACTTCCCATCATGGTGTGCTACAGAGTGGCGTGAGGTTTATGATAAGTATCTGAAGCCAGGCTTCTATGAGGACCAGTCTAACGAGGATCTGTGGCATGGAATCTACGACTGCCCAGATGCTGAGATTTGGAAGACTCGTATGGCTCTTAAGGAGAAGCTCATCAAGTATATCCGCGATAAGTTTGCTGAGGCATGGTTGAAGAATCAGGGTGATCCTGCTCGTGTAGTATCTCTGCTTGAGCGCATAACACCTAATGCTCTGATGATAGGTTTCTGCCGTCGTTTTGCTACTTACAAGCGTGCACACCTGCTCTTCACAGACCTTGAGCGTCTCTCTAAGATTGTTAACGACCCTGAGAAGCCAGTATTGTTCTTCTTCTCTGGTAAGGCACACCCAGCAGACGGTGCAGGTCAGGGACTTATCAAGCGTATCTACGAGATTTCACAGCGTCCAGAGTTCCTTGGTAAGATTATCTTCCTTGAGGACTATGACTATCAGCTGGCTCGTCGTCTCGTATCAGGTGTTGATATCTGGATGAACACTCCTACACGTCCATTGGAAGCATCAGGTACATCTGGTGAGAAGGCTGAGATGAATGGTGTTGTAAACCTCTCTGTCCTTGACGGATGGTGGGTAGAAGGTTATCGTAAGGGTGCCGGCTGGGCTTTGAAGCAGGAGCGCACATACGAGAACCAGGCATATCAGGATCAGCTTGATGCAACAACAATTTACAACCTCCTTGAGAATGAAATCGTTCCAATGTACTATGACAAGGACAAGAACGGTCTGTCAAAGGATTGGATTCAGGTTGTAAAGAACTCTATTGCAACTATTGCTCCTCACTATACTATGAAGCGTCAGCTTGACGATTACTATTCTAAGTTCTATACAAAACTGGCTGCTCGTTCTGCTAAGGTTAATGCAAAAGACTACCAGTTGGCAAAGGATATAGCACTGTGGAAAGAGACTGTTGCTGAGCGTTGGGACAGCATTGAGGTTGTTTCACGCGAAGCTAAGGGATTCGATGAAGGTGCAGAGACCGGTAAGTCTTACACTATCCAGTATGTTATCAACGAGCAGGGTCTTAACGATGCTGTTGGTCTGGAACTTGTAAGTTTGAAGAACGACCAGGATCCTTCTGACCGTCGTATCAACTTTATCAAGCCATTCAAGATGGTGAAGAAGGAAGGCAATAACTACACCTTCGAGTGTGAATTCTCAACATCTATGGCAGGTAACTGGAAGGCGTGCGTACGTATGTTCCCAAAGAACGACTTGCTCCCACACCGTCAGGACTTCTGCTACGTTAAGTGGTTAGACTAAAATAGTAGTATTTACCCCAAAAATCCATAAATATTTATATTCTGCATGAAGACACTTTGGAATACCATAAACGGAATACGTCGCATTGAGGCATGGGAGCCTAATTGTTGGATGCAGTACACTTGTCCCTCTGAGGCAGACCAGAAGGAAATGGTTGACAAATACCAGATTCCTGAGTACTTCCTTTCGGACATCAGTGATGCTGATGAGAGGGCACGTTTCGAGTACGAAGAAGGATGGCAGCTCGTCATCCTTCGAATACCATACATGAAGGAAATAAAGTCACGTACGCCCTATACCACGGTGCCGTTAGGTATCATGCATAAGGGCGACGTGCTCATTTCTGTCTGCTATTTCGAGACAGACATGATGATTGACTTCGTTTCCTATCAGGAGCGCAGAGGACAGGGCTTTACCGACTATGTCGATATGATATTCCGCCTGTTCCTGTGTACGTCGGTATGGTATCTGAAACGTCTGAAGCAAATCAGTTTCCTTCTCAATAGGGCAAAGCGCAATATGGATCATGGGGTGGATAATACTTCTCTTGTAAATCTGTCTCGTCTGCAAGATTCCCTGACATACTTCGAGACTTCCATCAGAGGCAATGAGACACTGCTGCAGAAGCTGAAGTTCAAGCTACCTTGTGACGAAATCGACGTTGACCTCATCGAAGACGTCACCATCGAGATGGCACAGGCACGTGAGACGGCACATATATACTCTGAAATCCTTGAGTCAACGATGAATACGTACACTTCTATTATCAACAATAATATGAATACTATCATCCGTACGCTCACATCGTTCTCTATCATCCTTATGTTCCCTACCCTCGTGGCATCGCTATTCGGTATGAACCTCATCAATGGTATGGAGTCGAGTCATTACGGATTTCCTATCGCCATCGCCATCAGCATTGTCATCAGTCTCGGAATGTGGTGGATATTGAGGAAAAAGAATCTATTGTAAGAGATATGCATTTACAGACAACCGTTACAATTAAGAAAGCAGATTTTGAAATAAAGCCCACGGACAAGTTTTTGTTCGTGGGTTCTTGCTTTGCAGATAAGATAGGTGGCATTTTCAAGGACAATCACTTCCATGCGACCGTAAATCCCTACGGAGTGATGTACAATCCTGCCAGCGTTCTGCATACTATTACTAAAGAGAAAGAGGCCGGCGCATACTATGATGTGGCTATTATCACTCTTGGCACCAATCACGTCTATATCCTCAACGAGACGGGCGAGATTGTTGACAACTGCCAAAAGCGGCCGGCAAGTCTTTTTACCGAAAAAGAACTCTCTGTCGAGGAATGTGCTGACTATCTCAGGCAGTGTGTCGAAACGCTTCAGGAGATAAATCCCGACATACACATCATCTTTACCGTCAGCCCTATCCGCTATGCCAAGTACGGCTACCACGAAAGCCAGTTGTCAAAAGCGACTTTGCTTTTAGCAGTCAAAGGTCTTTTGACTGTCAAAGGTCAAAGATCTCCTAACGAAAAATCTTCCTCCCTAACTGGGGAGGACCGAGGTGGGGCCCTTTCCTACTTCCCGTCCTACGAGATTATGATGGACGAGCTGCGCGACTACCGTTTCTATGCCGACGACATGCTCCATCCGTCCGACCTGGCGGTGCAGTATATCTACGAACGTTTCCGTGAGACATACTTTTCTGTAAACGCCAAGGCAATGGAGGTAGAATGGCAACCCATCAGGAAGGCCCTCAGCCATCGTCCGTTTAATGCCGATAGCGAAGAGTATAAATCATTCATAGCAAAGGCCCGCGCTGACGAAGAGGCGTTCTGTAAGAGATGGAAATTATAAAACTTTCCGACACCGCATCCACCAACGACTATCTTCTTGGTCTCAATACCGACCAAGACCTGTGCGTCGTCACCGACTACCAGAGTGCCGGCAAGGGCATGGGGACGAATACGTGGGAGAGTGAGCCAGGGAAGAATCTGCTCTTCTCTATCCTACTCCATCCCACATGGCTGCCCATCAACAAGCAATACCTGCTCTCTATGGCAGAGGCCGTTGCTATCGTGGAGGTGTTGGGCAAGGGCTTCGAGATAAAATGGCCCAACGATATATATTATGGTGACAAGAAACTGTCCGGCACACGCATAGACGTCAATCTGCAGGGCAGCACTCTGAAAGATGTCATCATCGGCACCGGCATCAATGTCAATCAGGAGGTTTTCCTCAGCGATGCCCCGAATCCCATTTCGCTGAAAAACATCACCGGCCTGGAGCACGACCGCGACATTCTGCTACGCGATATTCTTGAACGCTTCTATATATATTATAAAAAGGTGCAAGACTCTCCGCAAGAAGTTGTCCGCCGCTATCATGAGCATCTTTACCGCCGCACGGGGCTGCATGCTTATGCTGATAAGGACGGTACGTTTCAGGCAGAGATAGTGAGCGTAGCCGAAAACGGCATCATTACCATCCGCCGCAATGACGGCACCTTGAGCCAATACGAATTCAAGGAGCTCAGGTTCTGCTAAGATGTTCTAGTGCGAGGTAAAGCCATCCGGGCACTCCAAGTGTTTCACATTTCACGTTTCACTTCTAAAACGTATATCCCATCCGCCTGAGCTGGAAATATGGAATACGAATCCGCCTGAGCGGATATGGATTACAAATCCAAATATTAAATGCAGCCGGATTACAAATCCGCCTGAGCGAGTATTGATGAGATATTGACTTCGTCGATAATCTTAAATCCTCCCAGAGTCCTGCGTCCTTCCCGCAGGGGCAACATCGGACAGGACTCTTAGGTCGTCTTTAAGCTCATTCATCCGGGAACTTGCCGTTGAGAATTTTGTTTACGATAAACATAACGTCAGACATGTTTACCTCACCGTCGCCATTCATGTCGCCGAACGTTTCGAGGAGCACTTTGGGGGATGTTTCCAATACCATGCGGTCCGATGGCTCGAGGCCGTCCTTAGTGGCATAGACCGAAAGCTTAACCTTTGAAGGCAGACTGATAACATTGCCATTGTTTTCAAATTCTATATTGCAGATATATTTCACATCCTCCGTCTCGCAGTTTAGCACACATTTGCCGTTCACAAGTGCAATGGTAGGTGTGGCGCACTTTTGGTTTTTCGGCTCACTTCCTTCATATTCTTTCCATGTTTTTCCATCAAGGGTATATCGTGTTTCCCAACCTTTTATATTGGCATCAGCAACCTGACTATCCGTTATAACGTTACCTTCCCCTTCATTATATATGACGCACATGTTTCCTTTACTTACATTTGGCAAGGTCGCGATTAAAGAATCCATATTTTCACCCGATATATTGTTTTGGTAGAACAATAATGATGTCAGTGCAGTACATCCTGTCACGTTCAGCGATGTCAATTTATTATTATAGCAATCTAACTTATTTAATTTGGTGAGGCCTGTAACGTCAAGCGAAGTCATCAGATTGTTATAACAGGTTATGTTTGTAAGTTCCGTATTCTTTGACAAATCGAGTCGAATGAGATTATTATTAGAGCATAACAGTATTTGCAGATTTGTATTCTTTGTCAAGTCAAGTGAACTAAGATAGTTACCTGAGCAGCACAGGTATGTCAGAGCAGTAAAGTATTCTATACCTTTTAGGAGATGAATATCACTATTGCGTACATCCATTCTGGTAATGTTGGCAACTTCCTCTTCTGCAAGTATGCTATCTTCGCCGTATGATGTTGACAGAATCCAATTGCGGAAATTCTCGTCTGGGAAATTATCTTCGTTGATGGTAATGCCACCAACAGAATACTCTTGCCATTTGGTCCCGTCATTATATTTAGCAGTCCAGCCTTTCTTCTTGGCATCAGCAATCTGAGTGGTAGTAATTTCGTTCCCCTCACCCTCATTAAATGTTACCCACAATTCGCCACCGCTTACTATTGGCAGACTCGCGATAAGAGCGTCCATTGCTGCCCCCTTTATCTGATTTTGGTCACAGCGCAGAGTCTTAAGAGACGGGCATTTCGACATATCAATTTGCGTCAGGTTGTTGCGGTTGCAGCAGAGAATTTCCAAAGAGTCACATCCTTTAACATTAAGTTCGGTAAGATAATTGTAATTGCAGTACAGTTCCTTGAGGTTCACGTTTTTGGAAAGGTCAAGAGAATTGATTGAATTTCCAAAAAGCCACAGAAATTCTAGTGCTGTAAAATATTCTATGCCCTGTAACGAAACAACATTCTTCGAATCAATATTCATGTATGTTATTTCCTTTATTTCGGCATCTGTTATTATGCAGTCCTTGCCATAATCCTTTTTAAGCAAGAAGTTGCGAAAGTTGTCGTCGGGAAAATTGTTTTTTACGATTTGTACGTCCGCATATGTTGTTGTGACAGTTACAAACATCGTTAGTAGCGAAAATAAAATCCGTTTCATAATTAATACATTTTTTTTATTGTTGTCTGTTATAGTTTCTTTTTATAGATATTAGTAGCATAAACTTTTGAGTACAAAAAGCGCAGACCCTCCATTACCGTGAACAGGCCTGCGACAGCCTCAATAATCTAACGGAGTAAGTCTGCGCCGTATGGCACATACTCCTTTGATTATTGTCTTGCTCGTAAATCTCCTTGTTCGAGGTCGCAGTTCGTTCACGGAAAGTTGAGCAAATAAAATTCGTGTCTCATGCGAAACACGATGCAAAGATATAAAAAAATCCTAAAACCAAGCTATTCAATTGTAAAAATCGCATAAAATTCGGGTGATTTCGTCATTTTTTCGAGGTTTGTGTCTTAATCCGCACGGTTTTTGTATTTAAACTGTTGCTTAAAACCAAACAATATGAAAGACAAAAAAACTGACGGACAGGGCCGTCGCGGCAGACGGTTTCGGGAGGCGGTCGATGGGCCGAAGATTAAGGAATTGTATTCGAAGATGCCGACGAAAGAGTTGGCGCGGCGGCTGGGGCTGACGGTGAAGCAGATAACGAACTATGTTTATAAGTGGAACATGAAGCCGTGGGCGCGGAAGCTGCGCTCACTACTGTCGGCAGAGAACAGCAAAAAAGGCAAGAAAGGCGGCCGGCCACGGAAAGTTTTGTAAACAAAAAAAGCTAATCCTTTTTTTCTACGCGCGAAAAGTCGTTACTTTGCAATCGGAAAGCAATAGGGCGAGAAATCTAAAAGTATACTTTTACGAAGCTGGGAATATACTTTTACGGAGCTGGAAGTATACTTTTACGAAAGTTGGGGTATAGGCTCAGGATTTTAAATCTATATACTGAGAGTTGTAAACCTATATGTTTAACATTTAAAATTAATGGTATTATGGCAAAGGTCAAGTACACTATCAAAGAGAACAAGAAGGTGGGAACGCATAGTTTCTATGCAATTCCGGTTCCTAACGGCACGCTGGACTTCATGGAGGTCTGCGAGGAGGCTTGTGAGAACACGAGTATCGAACCGTCGCTGATGCGTGCTGCTGTTGCAGAGTACATGAAGGCTGTGAAGCGCAACGTGCTGAAGGGTTTCCGTTGTGCTGTGGGCGAACAGTTTATCTACGTTTATCCAAATCTGGAAGCCTCGCTCAAGGACAAGAAGGATGCACAGGGCAACATCATTGAGGTAGCGAAAATCGAGGACTTTACACTTGCCGGCGCGAAGAGCCGCCTTGGTGCTACGGTCAGCAAGAAGTACAGCGCCCAGTTTGCCGCCGATGTGTCATGGCAGCGCGTTGATGCATCGGGTGCAGTAATTGAGGAGGAAGACATCGTTGACGACGGCGGTACGACACCGACAACTCCGGACACTCCTTCTGACCCAGGAACGGGTGGTGGTGACAACACCGGTGGCGGCGACGAGGGCTAAGACAAAACAAAAGCGAAGCGTGATGCCGCTTCGCTTTTGTTTTTAATTAGGAGTTAGGAGTTAGGAGTTAGGAATTAGGAGTTAGGAATTAGGAGTTAGGAATTAGGAGTTAGGTAATCGGCTTTGCCGCTTATACCTTTAGGTGTAAGAATTAGGAGTTAATTGCTCATTGCTCATTGCTCATTCCTCATTGTTTTTGCATCCTGCGCCAATTTCTTTAAACGTTAACCTTTAACCGTTAAACGTTAAAAGGTATATCCCACTGAGGCCTTGGCGTTCCAGTCAAAGTATTTCGTGGTGATGAGGTCGTAGGTGCCACGGAAGTGGTGGGCCTGGCCTGTGACTTTGAAGAACCAGTCTTTATGCCAATAGACGGCGGCCATCTGGAGGTCGAGGTTCAGTCTTACGCCGCCGTTATCGACCTTATTGCCTTTGTCCGCAAACTTTATATCTTCAATGTCGAAATGGCCGTCATTTGTGTTAACAAGCTCCACCTGATGGAACACCAGTTTGTTGACAATGGTGAGCATTGGCATTGCCGTGAGGTTGATGACCCAGTTGCGGCCCGGCACCCAGTTGTAGGTATAGCCGGCACCGATGCTACCCTGATAGACTTTGAACTTGTCGATGTCGTTGGACAACAAGAAACCGAAGTTGTCATTTACGTCGGAATACCATCCGGCGGACGGGTCGAGGCGCAGGTCGTATTTCTGATAGTAGAACATCAGGCCTGCTATGAAGGAGCCTGCCGAACGCACCTGGCGCGTGGACTGGTCGTAGGCGGCGGAATAGGAGAACTTGCGCTTGTTGAATATCCAAAAGCCGTCAACCACGAGCGACGTAATCTTCATGGAATTATTGAACGTCATTTCTCTTTCTCCTAAAACATCGTCCATCGTTACGCCGTTGATATAAAAGTTGTTGAGTCCGAAGACGGGATTGTTGTAGTGGAAGCGGTTGTAGCGCACATTCAGGCCGTATGAGGGAGTGACCATGTTGACGGCCAGGTTCATGCCGTTGTTGCCGCTGAGCGACAGGCCGTAGCCGAAGCCAAAACCGCGATAGCCAACCCACAGACCGAGCGAACTGGCAACACGGGGCTTTATCTTCATGTACGTATCGAATGATATGTCGCCGTAATCGGCATCGAATTGATGGACATCGCTCTGCATCGTGAGACGCAGCTGCTCGAAGGTAGAATTGAGCGTCACGGCCCAAGGTCGTCTGGGCAGCCCGATATACTCAGGGTCGGTGCCCTTGACATTCGAGGAGTCCATGTAGGCAACGACCTTGTCCTTGAACTTCTTCTGTGCAGACACCGTACTCACCGGCAACGCCAAAAGAACAAATATGAGAAAATGTTTGAACATTGACCTTTGAACATTGAAACTTGAAACCTTTCTCCCGCCCTTTAAGGGAGGGTTGGGGAGGGTCCTGAAACTTTAAACGTGAAACCTTAAAACGTATACCCCACCGACGCCCTGACATTCCAGTCGAAGTATTTCGCGGTAACAAGGTCATAAGTGCCTTGAAAGCGATGGGCCTGACCCGTGACCTTGAAGAACCAGTCTTTATGCCAATAGACGGCAGCCATCTGGAGGTCAAGGTTCAACTTTACGCCACCATTATTTGTCTTGGCTTCTTTCTCGACCAACGTGAAGTCGTCTTCGGTGACATCGCCGTCATCCCTGAAATCCAGGTCTATCTGGTGTGCATGTAATTTGTTTACGACGGTCAGCACGGGCATCGCCGTGAGGTTTATCACCCAGTTGCGTCCGGGAACCCAGTTGTAGGTATAACCCAGACCGATGCTGCCCTGATACATCTCGAAGCCGCCGATGTTGTTGGCCGTCAGGAAGCCGAAATTCTCATTTCTGTCAGAGAAGATGCTGGAGGAGAAGTCGAGCTTCAGGTCGTATTTCTGAAAATAGAACATCAGACCTGCTATGATTGAACCTGCCGAGCGCAGCTGGCGCGTTGACTGGTTGTAGGCAGCGGAATAGGAGAACTTGCGCTTGTTGAATATCCAGAAGCCGTCAACCACGAGTGACGTAATCTTCATAGGGTTCTGCAGGTCAACTTCCTGTTGTGGCAACAAAGCTCCATGGTTTGTGCCATTAACAGTAAAGTTGCTAATTTCGAAGATGGGGTTGCTGTAATGGAAGCGCCTGAAGCGTACATTCAAGCCGTATGAGGAAGAGGCCATATTGAGCAACATATTCATGCCGTTTTTGCCGTTCAGCGCCACGCCGTAGCCGAAGCCGATGCCGTGGTAGCCTACCCACAGGCCGAGAGAACTGGTGACACGTGGGTTTATCTTCAGGTACGTATCGTAATCCACTTCATTGTCCCCATATTCGCCTGCGGTGTTGGAGTAATGGCTCCGCATAGTGAGGCGCATCTGCTCGAAGGTAGGATTGAGCACAACGGTCCACCCCTTCTTGGGCAGCCCGATATACCGCGGGTCAGTACCCTTGACACCCGAGGAGTCCCTGCGTGCCACGTACTTCATTACAAACTCCTTTTGCGCAGACACCGAACCCACCGGCAACGCCAACAAGACAGCGACGAGGATTATTGAATATTGAAAATTGAACATTGAAGATTGAGCCTTCGACCTTTGACCTTTGACCTTCAACCTTAGACCTTCAAAAGGAACTCCTTAAAGTCCTTAAACTCCTTTGACATTGGGATGCTCTGCTTGGTGCCCTTCATGAACTCCTGCAGACGCTGTGGTATCTCGATATCGGCAGAGAGGATTTCGTCAACCTTCTCCTTGAACTTTGCAGGATGGGCTGTCTCGCAGAACACACCTGTCTCGCCATCTTTCAGCAGGTCTTTCAGCGCCTGATAGCCGCATGCGCCGTGAGGGTCGAGAATGTAGCCCGTCTCAGCAAAACACTGCTGCATGGTAGCACGTATCTGCTCGTCCTTGTATGTAGCACCGCTGATGAGACTGGTGATAGCCTCGTGGCTACCTTTGTAGAGGTCGTAGATGCGGGCAAAGTTGCTTGGGTCACCCACGTCCATGGCATTGGCAAGGGTCTGCTTCGATGGCTGAGGATTATACTTGCCTGTCTGCAAGTAGTTGTAAAAAATGTCGTTGGCATTGTTGGCAGCGATGAAACGCTTTATAGGCAGTCCCATGGCGTGGCCGAAGAGGGCTGCACAGATGTTGCCGAAGTTGCCGCTTGGCACACACATCACCATGTTGTCGGCCTTGCCGAGAGCCTTCATGCGAGCATAGGCATTGAAGTAATAGAAAGCCTGTGGCAGGAAACGTGCCACGTTGATAGAGTTGGCAGACGTAAGCTTCATGTGGGCGTTGAGGTCCGCATCCATGAAGGCTGACTTCACCAGAGCCTGACAGTCGTCGAACACACCATCCACCTCAATGGCGGTGATGTTCTTGCCGAGAGTCGTAAACTGACACTCCTGAATAGGGCTCACCTTGCCCTTCGGATAGAGCACATAGACGTGTATGCCCTCAACACCGAGGAAACCATTCGCCACAGCACTACCCGTATCACCCGACGTAGCAACAAGAACGTTTACCTCAGAACCTGAAACCTGAAACTTGGAACCTGAAACCTCCCTCTTGAGGAAGTACTGCAGCAGACGTGCCATGAAGCGTGCGCCGACATCCTTGAAGGCCAGCGTAGGACCATGGAACAGCTCCAGGGTATAGATATTGTCTGTCACAGGAACGACAGGGCAGTCGAACGACAGCGTGTCGCACACAATCTTGTCGAGAGCCGCCTTTTCTACGTCCTCACCAAAGAATGCCTCTGCAACAGTGCAGGCAATCTCCTGAAACGACATCTTGTCGATGTTATCGAAAAACTCCTTCGGGAGCTTCTTAATATTCTCTGGCATATAGAGGCCCTTGTCCTCCGCCAAACCTTTCACCACAGCCTTCTCAAGACTGGCGATAGGTGCTTGCTTGTTGGTTGAATAGTATTTCATTTATATTGAAGATTGAAGATTGAACATTGAAACTTGAAACCTGAAACTTGAAACTTGAAACCTTTCTCCCGCCCTTTAATGGAGGGTTGGGGAGGGTCCTGACTTTAGGCCCTCATCAGGGTTTCCATAAACTCTCTTAGCTTCAGTATGCCATAGCCGCCATTGACGCAGGTGAACTCGTCGTATGTCTGCACCTCGTCGGGCTCTATACCTTTATAATATATAATAAACGGCACTGGCTCACCTACATGGATGCGCATCTCGACAGGGGTGTAGTGGTCGGGCAGCACAGCAATGCAGACGGGCTCGTCCCACGTCTTGGTCTCTTCGTAGATAGGACCTATCATGCGCTTGTCGAGATTCTCGATGGTCTTCACCTTCAGTTCCACATCACCGTCATGACCGGCCTCATCACTGGCCTCCACGTGCAGAAATACAAAGTCCTTGGTCTTCAGGTTATCGAGAGCCGCCTTGGTCTTTGCCTCATAGTCGGTGTCCCACAGTCCTGTCGCGCCAGGCACCTTGATGATATCCAAACCTGCATATTTTCCGATGCCCTGAATAAGATCTACGGCAGACACCACAGCACCTGACTTTACACTCGGATACTGCTGCATGAGGGTCTGCATATTTGGACGGTAGCCCCCACTCCATGGCCAGATGATGTTTGCCAAATCCTTGCCTTCTGCTGCACGCTTCTGGTTGAGGGGTGCCTTGGGCAGTATCTCGTACGACTTCAGTATCAGCTCGTTGAGCAGGTCGGCCGTCTCCTGTGCCGTCATCCTGCCTGGCTCTACAGGGGCATTCGCCATCGGACTGACGAGCAGTTCACGCCATGGCTCATTGGGATGGTCATGAGGAGGATTGCAGACGATGTATTTGCTGCCGCCTTTTATCACAAGCAGGTGACGATACTGTATGCCACGGATAAAGCGCACCTTGTCGCTGCCGAGCTTCTCGTTGAGGAGGTCAATGAGCGGACCCGCATCTTCTGTTGACAGATTGCCGCCATTGTGGGTCTTTATTGTGCCTTCCGGGGTGACGCTGATGATGTTACAGCGTATTGCCATGTCCATAGGGTCCATGTCATAGCCTATCGAAGCAGCTTCAAGGGGTCCGCGACCTTCATACACCTTGTCGAGGTCGTAGCCGAGGATTGCGGTATTGGCAACCTCAGAGCCAGGGGAATAACCTGCAGGAACTGTCACCAGACGGCCTGTGCGACCATTCTTCGCCAGAAGGTCCATGTATGGAGTATTGGCATATTGCAGCGGCGTCTTACCACCCAGCTGCTTTATAGGATTGTCGGCCATGCCATCGCCGAGAATTATTATTGTCTTCACTTTTTAAATTGAAAATTGAGAATTGAACATTGAAACCTGAAACTTGAAACCTGAAACTTGAAACCCTTCCCCCTCCCTTGGGAGATCCGGGAGGTGCCCTAAATATTCGCTATCGACAGCACGTTTGCAAACACACCGGCTGCTGTGACGCTGGCACCTGCACCAAAGCCTTGTATCAGCATCGGGAACTCCTTATAGCGTGATGTGGTGAGGGTGACGATATTGTTAGAACCCTCCAGTTCGTAGAATTCATGGTTCATCGGAATGTCACGCAGAGATACGCAGCACTTCACCTTTCCATCTTCTTCCACCTCCATCGAAGCCACGAATCTCTGACGGCAGTTTCTTGCCTCCAGTTCCTTACGCTTTGCCTCGAATTGAGCATCAAGTTCTGGCAGACGTTTCCAGAAATCCTCAAGACTACCCTGGAAGAAATCATCAGGCACAAAGAGATGCTTTTCCACATCGCTCTGCTCCACCTTATAGCCTGCCTCACGAGTCAGGATGACGAGTTTGCGTATCACGTCAGTGCCACTGAGGTCGATGCGTGGGTCGGGCTCTGCAAAGCCGAGTTCCTTGGCCTTCTTGACGGTCTCCGAGAATGGAGTGTCTGCTGAAAGGGCATTGAAGATATAGTTAAGGGTGCCTGAGAGCACAGCCTCGATTTTCAGTATCTTATCACCCGAATTGGTGAGGTCGTTCATAGTGCCGATGATAGGCAGGCCAGCGCCTACGTTGGTCTCGTAGCGGAACTTCACCCCTACCCGCTTGGCTGTTTCCTTCAGCTTGTGATAGGTCTCATAATCGCCTGATGCGGCAATCTTGTTGGCAGTGATGATATTCACGTTATGCTCCAAGAGCGGCTGGTAGAGGTCGGCCACTTCCTTTGAGGCGGTACAATCGACGAAGACACTGTTGAAGATGTTCATGTTCAGTATGCCGTCGAGCATTTTCTGGGAATTGGATGCCTCTGCCTCATTGAGTTTCTCCTTATATGTCGTAAGGTCTATGCCGTCACGTGAGAAGATTGCTTTCTTTGAGGATGCTATGCCCACAACATTGAGCAGCAGCCCTGACTCTTTCTTCAGCGTCTCATACTGCGAATGTATCTGCTCGATGAGCTTTGCGCCCACTGTGCCGACACCACAGATGAAGAGGTTCAGAACCTTATATTCTGATAGGAAGAAAGAATCGTGGATAACATTCAGCGACTTCCTGAGGAACTGACTCTTTACAACGAATGAGATATTCGTCTCTGAAGCACCCTGAGCACATGCTATGATAGAGATACCCGAACGTCCCAGACAGCCGAACAGTTTGCCTGCAATACCTGGCGTCTGCTTCATGTTCTCACCCACAATAGCGATGGTAGCAAGACCCGTCTCAGCCTTCATAGGGAACATGGCGCCCATCTCAATCTCTTTTGCAAATTCGTCATTGAGCACCCTTACTGCATCCTCGGCATCATCTTCCTTCACACCTATTGATGTAGAGTTTTCGGAAGATGCCTGTGACACCATGAAAACTGATATGCCATTGTCTGCCAAAGTGGTGAAGATGCGTTGGTTGACGCCTATGACACCGACCATTGACAAACCTGTCACTGTGATGAGGGCTGTGCCATTGATGCTCGAAATACCCTTGATAGGCTTGTGGTCGCCTGTTACTTTTTCTGTGATGATGGTTCCCTCGGCGTCCGGATTGAAGGTGTTCTTTACCTTTATAGGAATATTCTTCACACAGACAGGATATATCGTCGGAGGATATATCACCTTTGCTCCGAAGTTACACAGCTCCATAGCCTCTACGAATGACAGCTCCTTGATAGGATATGCTGATGTTATCACTCGTGGGTCGGCTGTCATGAAGCCATCCACGTCTGTCCATATCTCCAACAGCTCTGCATCCAGCGCTGCTGCAATGATAGCGGCTGTATAGTCAGAACCGCCTCGTCCGAGGTTGGTCGTCTCGCCACTGGTCTTGTCCTTCGAAATAAATCCTGGCACAAGGGATATGCGTGGCAATGGAGAGAAGGTCTCCTTCACCAGTTTGTTGGTCAGCTCCGCATCCAGGGAGTTACGACCCAGTTTCTTGTCGGTCTTTATGAAATTCCGGGAGTCAAACCACCTGGCTCCCTTAATGAGTGTTGCTACTATATTTGAACTCAGACGCTCGCCGTATGCCAAGATAGCATCTTGCGTCTTTGGAGAAATATCATGTATAAGGTAAACACCGAAATAGAGGCTCCTCAACTGCTCCAGCAGAGAATCGATGGTATTAAACAGACGTTCCCTATCCTGAGGGTCTGTGATAATAGTGTCTATCATCTTGTGATGCCTGTCAACAATGGCATCAAACTCTTCACGGTAATGTTCGTCTCCAGCAAGGGCTAAACGGGATGTAAGAAGGAGTTTGTCTGTAATGCCGCCCAAGGCACTTACAACAACAATGACAGGCTGCTTCTTAGCCTCTTTCTCTACAATATCCTTCAAACTAAGGATACTTTCCACGGAACCTACGCTGGTTCCGCCAAATTTCAATACTTTCATAAACGATGCACCTTTACTTTCACGCGGTGCGGACGCTTTTCTTGATGATTAAAATTCCCCTTTACAGCAGGGGGTGACTTTGATCTTTATACAAAGATGTGACTAAGCGAGTGCAGAACTATGCTTATATCGGTTATGCCGAACGTAAACAGGTTCGCACGAGTGCAAAATCGGGTGCAAATGTAATAAAATTATTACAAACTGCCAAACATTTTCTTCTGTTTTGTTAAAAATTTTTAAATAACATCGATTTGAGCCCCTAAACTCTAAACTCTAAACTCTAAACTCTAAACTTTTTCGTACCTTTGCACCCGCTTTACGAGTTAAGGCATATTCACATCTATTCATTAACAACTTAACAAAGTTAAAAAATGGCAACAAAAATTAGATTACAGCGTAGCGGTCGTAAGGCTTATGCTTTCTATCGTATCGTTATCGCTGACGTAAGAGCTCCACGTGATGGTAAGTTTACTGAGAAGATTGGTACCTACAATCCTAACACCAATCCTGCCACAGTAGATCTGAATTTCGACCGTGCTCTTTACTGGGTTGAGTGTGGTGCACAGCCTACTGACACTGTTCGTAACATCCTTTCTAACGAAGGCGTTTACATGATGAAGCATCTTCGTGGTGGTGTTAAGAAGGGTGCTTTCGATGAGGCTACTGCACAGGCTAAGTTCGAAGCATGGAAGAAGGCAAAGGTAGCTGGCACTGAAGCTGTCAAGGCTGCTGAGGCTAAGGCTATTGCTGACAAGAAGGCTGCTAATCTGGCTGCAGAGAAGCAGTACAACGAGGCTAAGGCTAAGGCTATTGCTGAGAAGAAAGCTGCTGCTGAAGCTGAGGCAAAGGCTGCTGAAGAGGCTGCTGCTGCAGAAGCAAAGGCTGCTGAAGAGGCTACTGAAGCTGCTGCTGAGGAAGCTACAGAAGAGGCTCCTGCTGAGGCTCAGGAAGAAACTCCTGCTGAGGCATAAGTCTCTCACAAAAAGAACATTAGAGAAGCGTATGCCTTTATGGGCGTATGCTTCTTTTGGTTTTCATGAAAGAAGAACGTTTTTTCTACGTACCACAGGCAACAGAGAATAGTGCCCTGCCACAAGAGGAGGCAGGACATGCCATTCGTGTGCTCAGACTTAAAGAGGGGGACACTATCTTCCTCATCGATGGTCTGGGGGGCATTCATCAGGCTGAGGTAACACTGGCATCTAACAAAAAGTGTGAATACCGCATCACGGAGTCTCACACCAGCCCTGCACCACAGTTCCCTACTACCATACACATCGCCATCGCTCCTACAAAGATGATGGAACGCATGGAATGGATGGCTGAAAAGGCTACAGAGATTGGTATCGACGAACTTTCTTTCCTCGAAAGCCAGTATTCTGAACGCAGAACTATGCGCAGCGACCGTATCGAGAAGACTGTCATCTCTGCCATGAAGCAGAGCAGAAAAGCATGGAAACCTGTTATCAATGACCTGATGCCCCTGAAGGATTTTCTCGACACCCCAAGGGAGGGACGGAAGTTCATCTGTCACTGCCACAATGAGATTCCACGAAGCGACCTCTACAAGGAGATTTTTGCTCACAAGGGGGATGCCTCACAGCAGAATGTCACCATCCTCATTGGTCCTGAGGGCGACTTCTCAAAGGAGGAGGTGCAGTATGCCCTCGAAGATGGATACGAGAGTGTCTCTCTTGGCGAATCACGTTTAAGAACCGAAACAGCTGCCCTTGTGGCACTGATGACAATAAGATTAGGAGGGAGTTAAGAGTTAAGAGGTAAGAGGTAAGAGGTAAGACGTAAGAGGTAAGAGGTAAGAGGTAAGAGGTAAAACGTAAGAAATAAACCTTCATCCTTCATCCTTCAACCTTCATCCTTCATCCATTCATCCATCATCCATTATTAATTATGAAGTCTAAATCAAACATCCTATACGTCATAGCACTGATGCTTTTGGTGCTGACCAGTTGTAGCAAAGGTAATTATGTCAACAATCTGCCACGCAATACTGTGGGACTGTTGGCTGTCAATGGTCAGAAGTTGGTGGGGGCTTACTCGCCTTTCAATGTTCTCTTGATGCCTTTTGTCAATGAGGACAGAACGCAGATGAAGGGCATCGACCTGACAAAGGATATCTTTATCTATGAGACATCGGATGGTATGTTTGGCGTCTGTGCTCCAATTGCTGACGATTATGATTTTCACGATTTCATCTCCCGACTGAGCAACATCGGGGGTGTCAGTGAGATAAAAACTGATGGCGACACTCACTATTGCTTCTACAAAAAACAATGGGCCATAACATATAATGACTACTGCATGCTGGTCATGGGACCTGTCATGGATAATGAGGCTGAACGCAACAAAATCGTCAAGCGCATGATTTCCCAGATGGATGACGAGGAGGAGACGAGTTGTCAGGGCACAGAACTGTGGCAACATCTTAATGAGTCAGATGCTCCTGTGCGCTTTGTGGCAAGGGCATCGGCATTGCCTGAACAGATTGTCAGCACATGCACCTTCGGAGCTCCTGTCGGAACAGATCCTGACGATGTGCTCATCGAGGCGGCTATGACATACAAGGATGGCACCCTCTATATGGATGGCACTACGTGTTCGTCTAACAAACACATCTTGCAGTCACTCCAAAAGTCTATCTCGATGTATCGCCCCATCTCCATCGATTGGGAAAAGGCTATCGACGAAAAGGCTCTCTCTACCATCTTCATCAATGCCAAGGGACAGGACCTCATCGGCACCATCAATAACAACAAGACTCTCAGCTCTCTCCTCATGAGCACTGGGGCGTATGACCAGATTGCTGCCAGCAATGGCAACATGGCCATCACCATACGTCCGCGTGGCAACAACATCATCGAGAGTGGTGTCACTGCCGATGTCAAGGTGCTCCGAAATACCAACAAAAAGAATAAAGAACGCCTGGTGGCTGTCTTCAATACTGAAAGCCTCCTGCAAAACCTCACAATAAACCTCTTCTCTTCCCTCAACAAAATCAAGAGAGTAGTCTTCATCATAGACGACTAAGGTTTCAGGTTTCAGGTTTCAAGTTTCAGGTTTCAGGTTTCACCTGTCAACTGTCAACTGTCAACTGTCAACTATCAAAATGAACAACATATTATTCCACAACGTCACCCCAAGGGTGTTCGAAGGCACTGAGCTATCATCCGAGATATGGCAGTGCGAAGCAAAATTCGAACGTGACAAGCTTTACCTCGTAGAGGCAGAATCAGGAAAGGGCAAAAGCACCTTCTGCAGCTATATCCTCGGCTATCGCAATGATTACTCTGGCTGCATCCTCTTCGACAATCAAGATATCACACAGTTCTCTCATGACAAATGGGCCGACATACGCCAGCGCAATATCAGCCACCTCTTTCAGGAGCTGAGACTGTTCCCTGAACTGACGGCAATGGAGAATATTCTGATAAAGAGCCAGCTGACTGCCAATGAGGCATCATGGAGCAAAGACGAGATAATGACATGGTTCCAGCGTCTGGGCATTCCTGACAAGACTGACCAGAAAATCGGCAAAATGTCTTTCGGACAGCAACAGCGTGTGGCCATGATAAGGGCATTGGTGCAGCCGTTCGACATTCTTCTTGTCGATGAACCAATCAGCCACCTCGACGATAACAACTCCCGCATAATGGCCGAGATAATGATGGAGGAGGCACATAAGCAGAATGCCTGCGTCATCGTAACATCAATAGGCAAACACATGGACCTGCCTTATGACAGGGTCTTCAAACTCTAAAACACCACAACTATGAAATTACTCTGGAAACTACTGCGACAGCATATCAGCATCGGACAATTCTGTGGTTTTGTGTTTGCAAATCTTGTGGGCATGATAATTGTCCTTGCTGGATACCAGTTCTATAATGACGTCCTGCCTATCTTCACCAGTGGCGACTCTTTCATGAAGCCTAACTATATCATGGTGACAAAGCATATCGGCATGGGAAATTCTCTCTCAGGACGCAGCACGTCTTTCTCCGAAAAGGAAATCAATGACCTACGCTCTCAGAGCTTCACAGAAAAACTGGGCTGTTTCTCTACTACCAACTATAAGATTAGCGTCAGCCTCGCCATCGGAGATGTTCCTCTGGCTAATGCCGAGATGTTCTTCGAGAGTGTGCCTGATGAGTTTATCGACATCAATATGGCTGACTGGAAGTATGAGGATGGTCAGGAAATAGTGCCTATCATCCTCCCGCGTACATATATAAATATGTATAACTTCAGCATTGCACAGCAACGTTCTCTGCCACAGATTTCGGAGAGCCTCATGAGCTCCATCATTGTGCAGATCTATGCTCATGGCAATGGGCAGCAGCAGACCTTCAAAGGCAAGGTGGTGGCATTCTCTTCTACTCTGAATGCTGTCCTCGTGCCACAGGCTTTCATCGATTGGAGCAACCAGAAGTTTGCACCTCAGGAGCAGAATCGTTCTACACGTCTCCTGATGCAGGTGAACAATCCTGCTGACGAAAAGATTTCTTCTTACTTTGAGCAGAATGGCCTCGAAATGGAGAGTGACCGTCTGAATGCCGAGAAGACAACATATTTCCTCCGTCTCATCGTCATGCTGGTAATGGTCATCGGACTCATCATAAGCACCCTGAGCTTCTATATCCTCATGCTGAGCATATACCTCCTTGTGCAGAAGAATACCGAAAAGCTCCAGAACCTGCTCCTCATAGGCTACAGACGTGCTCGCGTGGCTCTGCCTTACCAGCTGCTCACCATGGGACTGAACGTCATCGTCCTCGCCATTGCAATCATTGCTGTGGTGCTCATCCGAAATTACTATATGACAACAATACAGGCTCTCTATCCTGAAATAGCTCATGGTTCCATGACACATGCCATAGAGCTCGGACTGATACTCTTCCTTATTGTTACCATACTGAATGCTATTATCATAAGACGCAAAATCAATAAGATTTGACAAAACTCGAGCTTCTTTCCCCTGCCAAAAACCTCGAATGCGGCATTGCTGCTATCGACCATGGTGCTGATGCTGTATATATCGGTGCCACACGCTTTGGTGCCAGGGCGGCTGCTGATAATAGTGTAGAGGATATCGCTACACTTTGTGACTATGCCCATCAGTTTGATGCCAAGGTATATGTCACTGTCAATACCCTACTCCATGATGACGAACTCGAAGAAGCAGCACAGCTCTGCCACGACGTCACTCAAGCCGGCGCCGACGCCATCCTAATCCAAGACCTGAGACTGCTAAATATGGTTTCAGGTTTCAAGTTTCAGGTTTCAGGTGAAAATAATTGTCAACTCTCAACTGTCAACTCTCAACTATCAACTGTCAACTCTCAACTATCAACTGTCAACTGTCAACTAAGAGCTCCGCTCTTTCATGCTTCCACCCAAACAGACAATCGTACCATCGAAAAGGTGAAGCAGCTTTCTGAGATGGGCTTTCGTCGTGTAGTGCTGGCAAGGGAGTTGTCCATCCAGGAGATTGCGGCCATCCATAAGGCTGTGCCAGAGGTGGAGCTGGAGGTCTTTGTGCATGGTGCCCTCTGTGTCAGTTATTCTGGGCGTTGCTATGCCTCGGAATATTGTTTTGGACGCAGTGCCAATCGTGGGGAGTGCGCACAGTTCTGCAGACTGCCGTTTACCCTGAAGGACGCTGACGGAAACATCATCGAGCAGGATAAGCATCTGCTCTCCCTGAAGGATTTTGCTCAGCTCGATAACCTTGAGCGTTTGGTTGAGGCGGGGGCCGTGTCTTTCAAGATTGAGGGACGACTGAAGGATGTTGACTATGTCAAGAACGTCACTGCTGCATACTCCCAAAAGCTCAACGACATCATCAGTGCCCATTCGGATCTCTATCAGCGTGCTTCGATGGGACGTTGTTCCTATTCCTTCCAGCCTGATATCCACAAGAGTTTCAACAGGGGCTTTACTACTTATTTTGCTGATGGCCGATGTGCTGATCAGGCGTCTTTCCTCACCCCCAAGTCAATAGGCGAATATGTGGGAAAGGTGAAGGAGATTCGTGGCAACAGCTTTAATGTCTCTTCTGTCACATCCTTTGCCAATGGCGATGGCATGTGTTTCTTCTCGCCACAGGGTAAGCTGATTGGCTTCAGGGTCAATAAGGCTGAGGGCAACAGGATTTTTCCTCATAAGATGCCTGCTGGCATAACACCTGGGACGATTCTCTATCGCAACTACGACCAGACATTCCAGAAAGTGCTCTCCAAACCCTCTGCTGAGAGAAAGGTGATGCTCAGCATGACATTCACTGTCACCCCCACAGAGCTGCAGCTTTCTGCCACAGACGAACATGGCAACACAGGCACTGCCACCATGCCATACGAATACCAGAAGGCCAACACACCACAGGAAGACAATATCCGCAGACAACTCACCAAATCCGGCGGAACAATATACAACATCACCCACCTGCAGATAAACACCCAGGTAGAAACACCCTTCATCCCCAGCAGCCACCTCGCAACCCTCAGAAGGCAAGCCCTCGAAGAGGTGAAAAGTGAAAGGACCCTCCTCTGCCCTCCCTTAAAGGGCGGGAGAAAGGTTCAGGGTGAAAATAATTGTCACCTGTCACCTGTCAATTGTCAACTAAACTCCCGCCCTTTAAGGGAGGGTTGGGGAGGGTCCAGCCTTATGTATGCCCGCTACTGCCTGCGGCATGAGTTGGGCTACTGCACCAAGAGTGGCAGGAAGGCACCTTGGAGGGAACCCCTGACGCTGCATCTGGCGGATGGGAAGTCATTCAATATAAAATTCGACTGCAAACAATGCGAAATGTATATCATGCGATAGGTAAGCTTCGTGCGGCTGGCGGGCTGAAAGCGGCTGGTGGGCTGCAGGTGGTTGTGGCACTGCTACTGCTCACCACGATGACGTCATGTTATCGTGAACGCCTGCATACGTTCAACGAGAACACTGAGGACACCCTCTTTCTGGAGGGTAGCCACCACTATTCTGTGGGGTATAACTTTGTGGTGAATAGCGATAGCATCATACTCATCTCACAACAGCCAGAGGAACATGTGTCGCAGCTGCAGACCGATTCCTTCTCGATACCACGGAATCAGCACCTGGCAGTTTCTGACATTCACATCCTGCCACAGGATAGTATTGATTCTGTGTGGGTGCAGGTGGTCAGTGAGAAAGGGCGACTGGGATGGATACATGAGAAGGAGATGCTCACCTCTGTGGTGCCCACAGATCCTATATCGCAGTTTATCATGTTCTTCTCTCGCACCCATACCATGCTGGCGGTGATACTGGTGGTCATCATGGCGGCCATATATATTATGAGGCTCAGCACGTTGAAGAATGCCCATCTGGTGCATGTGCGTGATATTGATTCGTTCTATCCCACCCTGCTCTGTATCATTGTGGCATGCTCTGCCACGTTCTATGCATCCCTGCAGATGTTTGGGCCCGATACATGGCAGCATTTCTATTTCCATCCCTCTATCAATCCCTTTGTGATGCCCCCGATATTGGGAGTGTTTATATCGTCCGTATGGGCGATGCTCATTGTCGGCATAGCGACAATAGATGATGTGCGTCATAAGCTGCCCATCGAAGAAGCCATACTATATCTCTTTGGCCTCATGGGCGTCTGCTCCCTACTCTATATCATCTTCTCCATCTCCACCCTCTACTACATCGGCTACCCCCTCCTCGGAGCCTACTGCTACTACGCAGTGACGAAATACTTCAGACGAGCCTGAGGCTCGTAACGGTTAACGGTTAAAGGTTAACGGTTAAAGGTTAAAGTCAGTGGAAAGTTGAGAGTTTAGAGTGTAGAGTTTAGAGGTTATTGGTTATTGGTTATAGAAGTGGTTTTTCTCGGCAAAGCCGAGGGTTTTTCTTTGTAGGGATTGAGTTCCTGAAAGGAAAAAAGATGTTAGAGAAAGACTGTCTGGGTGCTTGCACACAAGCAGACTTTATATAACAGCGTTAAAGCTCTGATAAGAGCGCAATCCCTACAAAGGGTTTTCTTGGTTTTTGTAAAAATAAAAAAATTCAAAATATGAATAAAAGGTTATTGAAGGCATTAAAATTGTCAACTGTCAATTGTCAACTGTCAACTATTCTAACAGCCTTGCTGTTATCAATCGCAGCTTGCAGCAGCGATTCCGACTCCCCTGCCCCAGACCCGGTCATCCCAGCGCAGCGCACCATCATAGCCATCTTCGATGGCAATAACAACCTCTCATCAAACCTCAATGGCGACATCAGCGAGATAGAGGCAGGCACAAAAGAAGTCTCTGCCGCCACCAATGTCATCGTCTTCGCCAATATCCTCGGCCAGAAGGCATACATCGCTGAGATGGTCAATGGCAAGCGCACCAAGGTGCGCGAATGGTCCAATGCCGTTGTCACCACCGACCCTGACACGCTGCTCTCTGTCATGCAGTGGATAATAGCCAAATACCCCGCCAATGAATACGCCCTCGTCTTCGGCGGCCATGGCACAGGCAGCCTTCTCAAAGGCGTCAATGACACCATCCCCACCACCATGCGTCCCGCCTACGCCTATGGCTGGGACACCAGCAATAAAGTCCCCTCAGGCAGAGTATGGATGAACACCAGCACCCTCGCCGCTGTCATCAGCCACCTGCCACGTCCCAAGTACATCTTCTTCGACTGCTGCCTCATGCAAGACTATGACGTAGCCTGTCAGTTCAAGAAATACACCGACTACATCATCGCCCCTGTCAGCGAAACCCCAGCAGACGGCGCACCATACAGAAAAATCACCCCCCTCCTCACCATCGACGATACAGAGAAGATGTGTGACACCATCCTCACCACCTATTACGACTACTACACCCCCCACCTCTGCATCTCCGCCATCAGAACCCGCGATGTCGATGACCTGCAAGTAAAAACCAATGCCGCCCTGCAGGAGATAAAGCAAAACACCGCCCTGCCCTATGACTACACAAAAGTGATATACTATTTTGTAGAAGCCAACAAGACACTCCAGTACGACCTGAAAAGCTTCTTCTACGAACAAAACCAGCAAGGCAATCTCAGTGATGATAAATACAACGCCTTTGTGACAGCATTAGAAAAATGCGTCTTCACCACCCGGAAGACCAAGCCCTGGAAGACAGCCGCCCAAATCGACTTCAGCGACTTCGACGTCGAAGACTACAACTACGGCGGTCTCTCCATCACCACAGAAACGATAGAGAAGTAAGAAGTAAGAGTTTGTACTTTAACCGTTAACCTTTAACCGTTAACCGTTAACCCTTACCCCCAGCCGTTATCATCTGGGTTTCGTTATCGGCTGGGTTTCGTTATCGGCTGAGGTTCCGTTATCATCTGGGGTTCTGTTTTCGTTTTCGTTTCCGTTTCCGTTTCCGTTTTAGTTTTCGTTTTCGTTTTAGTTTTCGTTTTCGTCTTAATTCCCCCTCTCCGCCCAATCGCCCCTGTCAAGGTTACGATAACCTATAGCCTCCGCAATATGCTGGCTCAGGATTTTCTCTGAGCCATCAAGGTCGGCAATGGTACGAGCCACCTTCAGAATGCGTCCGTAGGCACGGGCTGAGAGCTTCAGACGTTCCATCGCCATGCGAAGCATATCAAGCGATGCCTCGTCGGGTTGCGCAAAAAGGCGCAACATCTTCTCTGTCATCATAGCATTACAATGTATGCGCTGGCGAATACTGTTGGGATCATAGTCAGGGTCGGAACTATCGAGACTCTTGTAATAATCACTAAAACGTTTCTCCTGTATCTTACGAGCCTTCACCACCCTTTCACGAATCGAAGCAGAGGGTTCGCCTGGCTGCATCTGTGAGAGCTGAGAGAATGGCACTGCCTGTATCTCACAATGTATGTCGATGTGGTCGAAGATTTTGTAACCCCGTTTACAAGAATTTTTCATTCTTG
>CAMJIL010000022.1 GCA_946405805.1 uncultured Prevotellaceae bacterium
CTCATGTAACTTCCTCGCTTCTGCCGGATACAAGGTTATTGACAACCTCGGTTTCCCAACAGTAGAAGAAGGTATCGAGGCTGCTATGAAGGCTAATGCCGACATCGTAGTGCTCTGCTCTTCTGATGAGGAATATGCAGAGTATGCTATTCCTGCTTTCAAGGCACTCAACAACCGCGCTATGTTCGTTGTTGCTGGCGCTCCTGAGTGTATGGAAGACCTGAAGAAGGAAGGTATCGAGAACTTCATTCATGTAAAAGTAAATCAGCTTGAGACACTGAAAGAGTTTAACGCTAAACTGGGAATATAATCATGGCTAGAAAAGATTTTAAGAATATAGATATCTTCTCTGGCATAGAGAAGAAAGACGGTTCTGCTTGGCAGAAAGAAAATAATATACAGTATGTATGGAAGACTCCTGAGCACATCGAGGTAAAGTCTGCATACACCAAAGAAGATCTCGAGGGTATGGAGCATCTCGACTACACAGCCGGTATTCCTCCATTCTTGCGTGGTCCGTACTCAATGATGTATCCATTCCGTCCTTGGACCATCCGTCAGTATGCAGGTTTCTCAACGGCGGAAGAGTCAAATGCCTTCTATCGCCGTAACCTGGCATCAGGTCAGAAGGGACTTTCTGTTGCCTTCGACCTTCCTACCCATCGTGGTTACGACCCGGACAACATGCGTGTTGTGGGTGATGTAGGTAAGGCTGGTGTGTCTATCTGTTCTGTAGAGAATATGAAGGTGCTCTTCGACGGTATTCCTCTTAACAAGATGTCTGTCTCTATGACTATGAATGGTGCCGTTCTTCCTATTATGGCATTCTACATCGTTGCAGGTCTGGAGCAGGGTGCAAAACTCGAAGAGATGGCTGGTACCATCCAGAATGATATCCTCAAAGAGTTCATGGTGCGTAACACCTATATCTACCCACCAGCATTCTCAATGAAGATTATTGCTGATATCTTCGAATACACATCACAGAAGATGCCTAAGTTCAACAGCATCTCTATCTCAGGCTACCACATGCAGGAGGCTGGTGCTACAGCAGATATCGAATTGGCATACACTCTTGCAGACGGTCTGGAGTATCTCCGCGCCGGTGTCAACGCAGGTATTGATATTGATGCTTTCGCACCACGTCTGAGTTTCTTCTGGGCTATTGGTGTGAACCACTTCATGGAGATTGCAAAGATGCGTGCCGGACGTCTGTTGTGGGCAAAGATAGTAAAGAGCTTCGGAGCAAAGAATCCTAAGTCAATGGCTCTCCGTACTCACTCTCAGACATCAGGATGGTCACTCACAGAGCAGGATCCGTTCAACAACGTCGGACGTACAGTTATCGAGGCTATGGGGGCAGTATTGGGACACACACAGTCTCTGCATACCAACTCTCTTGATGAGGCTATCGCTCTGCCTACCGACTTCTCTGCTCGTATTGCACGTAATACACAGATATACATCCAGAACGAGACAAAGGTTTGTAAGGAAATAGACCCATGGGCTGGTTCTTATTATGTTGAGACTCTCACCAACGAACTTGTTCACAAGGCATGGTCTCTCATTCAGGAGATTGAGTCTCTGGGAGGTATGGCAAAGGCTATCGAGACAGGCGTTCCAAAGATGCGTATCGAGGAAGCAGCAGCTCGTACTCAGGCTCGTATCGACTCTGGTCAGCAGACTATCGTTGGTACTAACAAGTATCGTCTTGACCACGAAGATCCAATCGACATCCTTGAGGTTGATAACTCTGCTGTTCGTAAGGAGCAGGAAGAGAATCTTGCAAAACTCAAGGCTAATCGTGACGAGGCTGCTTGCAAGGCAGCTCTCGATGCTATCACAGCATGTGTACAGGAATATGCTGATGGCAAGAAGTCAGAGAACAACCTCCTCGACCTCGCTGTCAAGGCAGCACAGGTACGTTGTACCCTCGGAGAAATCTCTGATGCGTGTGAGAAAGTAGTAGGACGTTATAAAGCAGTAATTAGAACTATTTCAGGCGTGTATAGTGCAGAAGCAAAGAGTGACAGCCAGTTTGAGAAGGCTTGTCAGCTCACCGAAGAGTTCGCACAGAAGGAAGGGCGCCGTCCACGTATCTTCATCGCTAAGATGGGTCAGGATGGTCACGACAGAGGTGCGAAAGTAGTAGCAACAGGTTATGCCGACTGCGGCTTCGACGTTGATATGGGACCATTGTTCCAGACACCAGCAGAAGCAGCACGTGAGGCAGTAGAGAATGACGTACACATCGTGGGTGTTTCTTCACTCGCTGCCGGTCATAAGACTCTCATCCCTGCCCTCTTCGAGGAACTCAAGAAACTGGGACGTGAGGATATCATGGTAGTAGCAGGCGGTGTTATACCGGCTCAGGACTACGACTTCCTCTATCAGGCTGGCGTTGCAGCTATCTTCGGTCCTGGTACTCCAATAGCAAAGTCTGCTATCGAGATGATGAATATCCTATTGGATAAGGAATGATACTGAACTCTATATCAATACTGAATTATAGAAACATAGAAGCGGCTGAACTTGTCTTTTCCGACAAGTTCAACTGCTTTATAGGAAATAACGGCGAGGGAAAGACAAACCTTCTCGACGCCCTCTATTTCCTTTCCTTCTGCCATTCTATGTTTACCAACGTAGATTCGCAGATGATAATGCATGAAAAGGATTTCTTCATGCTTAATGGCAAGTATGATACCGGCGACGAAATTGCTGTTGGTATGAAACGCGGCCACAAAAAAACCTTTAAACGTAATGGGAAGGCTTACCGAAAGCTTTCCGAGCACATCGGTCTTATTCCCCTGATATGTGTGTCTCCTGACGATGTCTCCATCATCTCTGGCGGCAGTGAAGAGCGCAGACGGTTCCTCGATATTGTCATTTCCCAATATGACAATGCATACATCGAATACCTGAACCGCTACAACAAAGCGCTACAGCAACGTAACGCATTACTGAAGCAGGCTGCTGAGGAGGAAATTCCCTGCGATATGTCGCTGATGGAGTTATGGGAAGAAGAGATGGCTTCAAATGGTGAGGAGATTTATAACAGGCGCAAAGACTTCGTGGAACGTTTTATCCCTGTCTTTAATAATATATATAAGGAGATAAGCGGGGAACATGAAGAAGTGTCCCTTTGCTATCAGTCACATTGCCAGCGCGGACCGCTTTTGGAGGTGATACAACGTGACAGACACAGAGACATCGCTGTAGGATATTCCCTGCACGGCATCCACAAGGATGAACTCGAAATGCTCATTGGCGGTTTTCCAATGAAACGCGAGGCCAGTCAAGGACAGACAAAAACATACGTCATATCCCTCAAATTGGCACAGTTCGACTTCCTAAAAGAGAGTCCTCTGCTGCTTCTCGATGATGTTTTCGACAAACTCGACTCCCACCGCGTGGAGAATATCATCAGGATGGTATCCGGCAAGAATTTCGGACAGATTTTCATAACAGATACTAACCGCGAACATCTTGACAAAATACTGTCAAAGGGTCATTTCGACTACAAACTATTCAATGTGGAAGGAGGACATTTTGTTTAAGCGCTACCCACAGAACATCAATGACATCACGAATCAGTTTATGCGTGAGTATTCCCTCGAGGTACCCCTTCTTGAGCGCCGGCTGGTTGCTTCATGGAAAGATGTGATGCCTGCCGCCGAACCCTATACCGAAAGCGTAGAGATACGCAACCAGATGCTGTGGGTTAAGATTTCATCACCGGCACTGAGAAACGACCTCCTCATGAGACGCACAGAACTCACCCGATTGCTGAACAACAAGGTGGGGGCTAATATTATTAACGATATACGCTTCTTTTAAGTATAGTTGCATATTCGTAACTATAGGGGTGTATTTTTGTTAATATCCCTGATTTTCGTTTATCTTTTTAAGAAAAATCTTGTGTATATAGTTCTATTATCGTAACTTTGCAGCAGAATTTTAATTAACACAGGATGAAGAAATCAACAATTTGGATTATTGCAATCATCATGGTAGTGTCCTTTACGGCTCTGCTGTGGCTTCAGTTTTCCTACATCTCCGAGATGGCGAAAATGAAGAAAGAGCAATTTGACGAATCTGTTACCCGAGCCCTATATACAGCAGCCCATAATCTTGAGCTCAATGAGACACTCACCTATCTCGAAAAAGATGTCAATGAGACAGAGCGTAAGGCCCAGAAGGCCGACTCTGTAATGACGAGCAACAGTCTTGGCGGTCCGGTACAACATTCCCATCAGTTCTCTGTAACAGGTGATGACGGAACAATCTACTCTTCTTTCGAGCTGCAGACCTTCACCCTCTCTCCCCGAAAAGGACTCATGAAGAGTGACAAGAACGCATGGGCAGAGGCACAGAAGTCTATGCAGCAGATTATCCGAAACCGTGTCATCTATCAGAAGGCTCTTCTCGATGAGGTGATATATACCATATTATATACAGCCAGCGACAAGCCTCTGAGACAACGCATCAATTTCAAACAGCTCGATCAGGACATACGTACCGAGCTGCTCAATAACGGCATCGACATTCCTTATCACTTCACCGTCACCACATACAACGGCACTGAGGTATTCCGCTGCTCCGAATATAGCGACCAGGGTAAGGAGATAACATATTCACAGCAGATATTCACCAATGGCTCGGCAGCAAAGTCAGGCTATCTGAATGTCCACTTCCCGGATATCAATGCATATATCTATTCCAGCATACGCTTCATGATACCGGCGCTTATCTTCACCGGAATCCTGCTGCTGACATTCCTCTTCACCATCATTGTCATATTCCGTCAGAAACGTTTCTCCGAGATGCGTAATGACTTCATCAACAATATGACCCACGAACTGAAGACGCCTATCTCAAGCATCTCACTTGCCTCACAGATGCTCTCCGACAAGAGTGTCACAAAGAGTGACGATATGGTAAACCATCTGGGTAACGTCATCGGTGACGAGAGCAAGCGTCTGCGTTTCCTTGTCGAAAAGGTGCTCCAGATGTCAATGTTCGACCGAAAGAAGGTGGCCTTTAAGATGAAGGAACATGATATCAACGAATTGGTTGAGAGCATCGCCAACTCCTTCTCTCTGCGTGTAGAACATACTGGAGGAAAGGTATATACCGAGATAGAAGCCGTAGAGTCTGATATCTTCATCGAAGAGACTCATTTTAGCAATGTTATCTTCAACCTCATCGACAATGCTGTGAAATATCGCAAACCGGATGAGCCGCTGAATATCTACATACGCACCTGGAACCCGTCTGCAGGAAAGGTGTCTGTCTCTATCCGGGATACCGGCATCGGCATCAAGAAGGAGAATCTCAGGAAAATCTTCGAACAGTTCTATCGCGTACATACCGGTAACCGCCACGATGTCAAAGGCTTCGGACTCGGTCTGGCATACGTAAAGAAAGTAATAGACCTGCACAAGGGTACCATAACAGCCGACTCTGAATATGGCAAAGGAACGACATTTACAATAACAATTGATACAATTAATTAAATTTTAATTATTATGCAACTCATGGATGACAATTTGAGAATCCTCCTCTGCGAGGACGACGAGAACTTAGGCATGCTGCTTCGTGAATACCTTCAGGCTAAGGGTTACAATACCGATTTGTGCCCTGATGGTGAAGCCGGATATCGTGCTTTTCTCAAGACCCACTACGACATCTGCGTTCTTGATGTCATGATGCCAAAGAAAGACGGTTTCCAACTGGCAAAGGAGATACGTCAGTCTAACACCGATGTTCCTATCATCTTCCTGACAGCACGTCAGATGAAGGAAGACATCCTCGAAGGCTTTAAGATTGGTGCTGACGACTATATCACAAAGCCTTTCTCTATGGAAGAACTCGTTTTCCGTATTGAGGCTATCCTTCGCCGCATGCGTGGTAAGAAGACCAAGGAGGCTACACAGTATCAGATTGGCAAATTCCTCTTCGACACCCAGAAGCAGCTTCTCACTTTCGAAGGCGAGGAGCCACGTAAGCTCACCACAAAGGAGAACGACCTCCTGGCTCTGCTCTGCAGTCATGGTAATGAAATACTACAGCGCGACTTCGCCCTGAAGACTATATGGATTGATGACAACTACTTCAATGCACGTTCTATGGATGTTTATATCACCAAGCTGCGTAAGCACCTCAAGGACGATCCTGAAATAGAAATCATCAACATCCACGGCAAGGGATACAAACTCATCATCCCTAACTCAGGAGAAACAGAAGAATAATGCAGGCAATGATATTTGCTGCCGGAAAGGGCACACGACTGAAACCGCTCACCGATGTCATACCAAAGGCATTGGTGCCGGTTGATGACGTGCCTCTTATCCAAAGGGTTATGCAGAAGATTGTAGATAGCGGCGCAACAAGGGTCGTTGTCAACATCCATCATCATGCACGTCAGCTGGAGAACTACCTCTCACTATTGCAGATGAAATTCCCCTCTGTCGAGATACTCATCTCTGATGAGAGCAACAACCTCCTCGATACCGGTGGCGGCATAAAGCATGCAAGGGAACTCTTTTCCGATGTCCCTCCTACCCCGGTGCTCATACACAACTGCGACATACTCAGCAATGTCAGTCTTGCTGACTTCTATGCCTCTCATCAGGGTGACGCCACTCTCCTCGTCTCAAAACGCGAGACACAGCGCTACCTTTGTTTCGATGACGATATGCGCCTGGTAGGATGGACCAATATCGCTACTGGAGAGGTGAAGGGCACTAAGACGGACAACCTCTATGCATTCAGCGGCATACACATCATGTCGCAGCAGCTGATGAAGCGCATGGACAACTATCCCGACATCTTCCCCATCATGGACTTCTATCTCCACGAATGCGCTACGGCAGACATTCGGGGATGCCTGAAAACCGACCTCCGACTCTTGGATGTCGGAAAAACTGACACATTAGAAAAAGCAACAGAATTCTTATGCAAAAAATAATCATTTTAGACTTCGGTTCACAGACCACCCAGCTCATAGGCCGCCGTGTGCGCGAGCTCGATACCTTCTGTGAAATCATGCCTTACAACAAATATCCCGAAGATGATTCCGACGTCATCGGTGTCATCCTCAGCGGTTCTCCATTCTCTGTTCACGACCCAGAGGGCTTCAAGCCTGACCTCTCACGTTTCGTGGGACGTCTGCCGGTATTGGGCATCTGCTATGGAGCACAGTATTACTCATATTCTAATGGCGGAAAGGTTGAGAAAACCAACACGCGTGAATACGGACGTGCCAACCTTGCCTTCATCGACAAGGAGAATCGTCTCTTCAAGGGTTTTGACGACAACTCACAGGTATGGATGAGTCATGGCGACTCTATCACCGCCATTCCTTCCGACTGCAAGTGCATCGCCTCTACGGCTGATGTGAAGTATGCTGCCTACTGTTCCGAGAAGGCTCCTGTATGGGCTGTACAGTTCCACCCCGAGGTGTTCCATACTCTGCAGGGCTCTCTTCTCCTGAAGAACTTTGTGGTTGATATCTGCGGTTCCAAGCAGGACTGGTCTGCTGCCTCTTTCGTCGATACAACTGTTCGTGAACTCAAAGAGCAGCTGGGTGACGACAAGGTCATCCTCGGACTCTCCGGAGGTGTTGACAGCTCTGTATGTGCTGTGCTTCTCAATAAGGCCATCGGCAAGAACCTCACATGTATCTTTGTTGACCACGGCATGCTGCGCAAGAATGAATTCCGCGACGTAATGCATGACTACGAGTGTCTCGGCCTCAACGTCATCGGTGTAGATGCCAGTGAGAAGTTCTTTGGCGACCTTGCTGGTGTTACCGACCCTGAGCAGAAGCGTAAGATAATAGGACGTGACTTTGTGGAGGTATTCAATGCTGAAGCAAAGAAACAGACAGGAGCAAAGTGGCTTGCACAGGGCACTATCTATCCTGACAGAATAGAATCGCTCAACATCACCGGAAAGGTCATTAAGTCTCACCATAACGTAGGTGGTTTGCCTGAAGAGATGCATCTCTCACTCTGCGAACCTCTGAAATGGCTCTTCAAGGATGAGGTACGCCGTGTAGGACGTTCTCTCGGAATGCCTGACCACCTTATCAACCGTCATCCATTCCCAGGTCCGGGACTTGCTGTACGAATACTTGGTGACATCACCCCAGAGAAGGTACGCATCCTGCAGGATGCCGACGATATCTATATCCGTCACATGCGTGAATACACTATGCCTGACGGCACAAAGCTCTATGACAACATCTGGCAGGCAGGCACCATCTTGCTCTCCACTGTCAAGAGTGTCGGCGTGATGGGTGATGAGCGCACCTATGAGCATCCCGTAGCACTGCGTGCTGTCACCAGTACAGATGCTATGACAGCCGACTGGGCACACCTGCCATACGACTTCATGGCAAAGGTATCCAATGAAATTATCAATAAAGTCAAAGGTGTCAACAGAGTATGTTACGACATCTCCTCAAAACCACCATCGACAATCGAATGGGAATAAAAAAAGAACCCAGAGCACTCCGCTCTGGGTTTCTTTTTTTGTTTTGGTTTTCGTTAAAAGTTCATGACTCTCTTCCCACTCATCTTTATTTTCTTTATTATCACAAGAACAATAATCAGTACTACGATGCCGAAGGCGAGGGATATTACTGCACTCTTTGTGAATCCTGCCACGAGGAAGGTCAAGAACGACACAAGGGCAACCGTCATCGAATATGGCAGCTGTGTGGTGACGTGGTTCATGTGATCACATTGTGCTCCTGCCGATGACATGATGGTAGTATCAGAGATTGGTGAGCAATGGTCGCCACATACAGCACCCGCCATGCAGGCAGAGATAGAGATAATCATCAGCTCAGGGTCAATCTCCTGGAAACATGACACCACGATAGGAATGAGTATGCCGAAAGTACCCCATGATGTTCCTGAAGCAAAAGCCAGTCCTACGGCAACAACAAAGATGACAGCAGGCAGGAAGCCCATCAGGCCGCCGGCAACATGTTCCATCAGGCCGGCTACATATGTTGCAGCTCCGAGGTTGTCAGTCATATCCTTCAGAGTCCATGCAAATGTCAGTATCAGCATAGCAGGCACCATCTGCTTAAAACCCTCCGGCAGACAATCCATACACTTGCCGAATGACAGCGAACGCCTCACCAGATAATACCCGATAGTAAGTATGAGGGCTTCCGAAGAACCTATCACCAATCCCGTCGAGGCATTACTGGCAGCAAAGGCTTCAGCAAATCCCTTGCCATCATAGAAACCGCCTGTATATATCATACCAATTACACAGCCGATGATAAGAATCACAACAGGCACTATCAGGTCTGACACCCTACCCTCTTCCTCGTCATCCTCTATTTGCTTTGTCTCATCAACAGGACTCGTAATCTTATTGGTTGTAAAGAGGTCCCCCTTTTTAGCATTGTCCTCATGCAGGGACATATACCCATAGTCCAGCCCCATAAAGGTAATGATGACTATCATCAGCAATGTCAGCAATGCATAGAAGTTGAACGGTATAGACTGTATGAAGATGCTGATGCCATTCTCATCCTTTACAAATCCCGACACTGCTGCTGCCCATGACGATATGGGTGCGATGATGCAGATAGGTGCTGCCGTAGAGTCGATGAGGTATGCTAACTTTGCGCGGCTAATCTTGTGTTTGTCGGTAACAGGACGCATGACAGAGCCCACAGTGAGGCAGTTGAAGTAGTCATCAATAAAAATCAGACATCCCAGAACCATTGTTGACAGTTGCGCCCCGGCACGCCCTTTGATGTGGGTTGCAGCCCAAGTACCGAAAGCCTGAGAACCGCCTGCACGGTTCATCATCTGCACCATAGTACCCAAGATAACCAGAAAGACCAGTATACCAACATTCCACGGGTCTGCCAACACCTTCATTATTCCATGAAGGAAAAGCATATTGAGGCCACCTTCAGGATCGAATTCCACACTAAGCATAGCACCCGTCATCATTCCCAGAAACAGCGAACTGTACACCTCCTTTGTTATCAGCGCCATAGTGATGGCAACAATCGGAGGCGTCAAAGCCCAAACAGTATCCTTCACTGGCATGTGTTCGACGACCACAGCATAATTCAGCCATCCCAAAAACAAGAGCACTACCACTAGCGCCACTTTCGTCATCAACCTCGGATTCCCCGGCCTTACAGAATCTAATAAATACATTTGCTATTAGGTAATTATTTTCACATTCCGCTGCAAAGGTATAAAAAGTTTCTCATATATTAAAATAAATTACAAAAAATGCACATTTCTCCCCCCCACCTCAGGTTTCAAACCTTATTTAGTTAAGAATTAAGAGTTAAGAAAATTACTTTTAACTCTTTACTTTACACTCTAAACTTTTAAACTGACTCTAAACTCTCAATTCTAAACTCTTTAACCGTTAACCGTTAAACGTTAAACGTTACCGTCTTTAATATTTTAAAGCCTCTTCCTTTTTCGTCCACGCTGTCACATTCTGTCCCATGCGCTGCTTGAAAGCTATACTGAAAGTGCTGTAGCTGCGGTAACCGCTGTCATTAGCCAACTGCTGAACAGTAAAAGGACGGCGATACGCTATGGCATCACGATATATCTCGACAAAGTGATTGATACGCAGCGTATTGATATAAGCATTATATGTCGTGCCCTGAGAGGCAAAATACTGGCTCAGATAATAGCGGTTCGTACCAATAGCCTTGGCAAGCTGCGCAAGGGTCAGATCATGCTGCAGGTATATCTGCGTGTCTATGCAGCGACGTTGAAGCAGAGGACCGATTCTCTTATATGCAGCTTCCAGGAAACTCGTGTCCGTCTCTTCCTCCGAACTCTCCTCCTCTTCCATATCAGCAGAATCAGACTCCATATTACTGAGGTCACTAATCGTCTCAACACGCCACACGACAAAGCAGACAACTATCAAGTCACATATCTGGATGACCGTTTCGTAAGCCTTCCAATCCAGTCCACCCACATAGATGCCGAATGTTATCATAATAAAACCCAGTACCAGGCAACTCTGCCATATCTCCTTATGCTCAAGGTCAGCATAGTTGTCGCGCAGCCAGCGGCTATATCGCCATAATCCGTACGTCAGATATATTAACAGTCCGACACTCATTATGTAGAAATAGACATACACAAACGGCATATAATCCTCACTGCGGCTGATGACACACAATGCCAGTGCTACAACCAAAGGAGCCATCATTGCTGCAACAGGCCATAGCGGACGCCTGCGGTCCTGCAGCATAGTGAACAATATTGCTATAGCAAAAGGCACCACTGTCAGAGCATCAAGCAGCCCACCTGTCAAGAGACTCAGCGTCCGCTCCTCACCCGGTGGAAGAAAATAAGACGGCAAATACCACACATGGCTAAACGCCATTGAAGCCATAAAGGCAATGGTCCAGCGGCGCAAACGTCCCGGTGGCGTAACGTCAGAAGCAAAAGCATTACCCCGACGGAACAACAAGTAAACACATGCTATGATACACAACACTGTAACACCTGCATAAAGCATGTAAAATAAGATATCCTCAAAAATCCCCTGCTCGTACATGACCAATGTGTTTATGTTAAAAAAACTCTGTGTGTCCTAAACTGCTGCAAAAATAAGAAAAAATAACAAAACCCACAAGAAAAAACACAAAAAAAGATACTATTTTTTGAAAAACTAAAAAAAATGAAACCACATCAAGTTTCAGGTTTCAGCCTTAATTATCAATTGTCAATTATCAATTGTCAATTATCAAAATCTCAGCAGCGGAGTAATTTTCTCGATGAGTGCAGGAGAGAAAGACGGGAGGGCAGCAAGGTCCGTGGCAGATGTGATGGGCCCCGTGAGGCGGCGGAGAGAAATGATGTCCCGCGCCTGGGTGTAGTTGAGAAGCGGATGAGAGGCAAGTTGTTTCTGTGACCAGCAGTTGATGTATATGGCAGGAAAATCTTGCGACGCCGTCATATATGTCAGTGCCGTCTCGGGGAAATTCCGTATGGCGAGCAGTTCTTCGGGTGACGAGAATACCTGTTTGCGCTTACGTAACTCCACGATGCGCATAGCGTAATAATCACCAATGCCTGGGATGCGCTTCAGCATAGCAGTGTCTGCACTATTTATGTCAACCGTCTCACCATAACGCAACTTCCGCGATGCCCGAAGACCAACAGCCGATGGCTGAGGGTTGAGGGAGGATGGATGAGGGCTGAGGGAGGATGGATGAGAGCTGAGGGAGGATGGATGAGGGCTGAGGGAGGATGGAGGAGGGTTGTTTTTCTCTCTCTTTATTACATCTGCTGCCATTATTTGGGGTTTGATGGCGATGTATGGTTCGAGCTGTCTGTATTTTTCTAATGTGAGGCCATAGACGCGGGCAAAGTCTTCCTTTACGCGATATCTCCCTCCACGGGCGCGGTATTTCAGGATGTTGCGTACTTCCCGCTGTGAGAGTCCCAATGACAACAGCTGCGACTCTGTGGCGGTGTTAGGGTCAAACTTAAATAATTGACAATTGACAGTTGATGATTGACAATTATTATCCCCTTGAACTCTTTGAACCTGAAACCTGGAACTTGGAACGCCCTTGTCTTGTTCCGACAGGTGGGGGAACAGGACTAAGGATACTATTATCACCAGTGCGAGGACGATAGCAGCATCGCGGTCGCTGCTATTGAAACGCCTCAGGAATTTCATATTTCCACGTGAGATAGGATTCTTTGAGGAGGTGTTTGTTGTAGAAATGTGGATTGCCTGTCACCTCGGGGCCTAAGAAATCGGGCTTGACAAAGTCTTCATCGGCACTGCCGAGTTCCACCTCTGCAAACAACAGTCCTTCATTGGCGCCATGGAAGTCATCGACCTCGAAGGTGTGTCCTTCAAAGGGTATGAGATAGCGTGTCTTCTCTATCAGTCCTCCCCGACAGAGTTTCAGCATCTCCATAGCATCGGCAACCGGTATCTCGCGTTCGAACTCATAGCGTGACAGTCCTCCATCGAGGGATGGTCCTTTGATGGTAAGGAATGCTTTTTCGCCATACAGCCGCACTCGGACGGTTGCGCCCTTGACATCCATATAGCCCTGACAGATGAGGGAGCGGGATATGGATGGGGTGACGAAGCGTGAGAAGAATGTCTCTCGATGAACCAGATATTTGCGTTCGATTTCCTGCATTTATTTAGTTGGGGCCCTTCCCCTGTCCCTCCCAGTTAGGAGGGGGATGAAGGTCTAAGGTCAAAGGTCATAGCTCGGCGTTGCCGAGGTTAACGGTTAAAGGTTAACGGTTAACGGTTAAAGATTAAGACCGCTATACGATAACCGTTAAGACACCATTACTATGCTGTAGATGGCATAGATCACGCCGAGGGCGATGAGGATGCCGAATATCCAGTTGATGACGTTACGACCTTCTTGTTCTTGCTTTGCTGCATATGCCTCTCTCTTGGCATTGCGAATTAATTTTTTTGCTTTCATAGTTATTAAACCTTATAAATTATTATTATGGGAATCTATGGGAAGTGTGAAATGTTCAATGATTATTAAGTGCCATGAGGTAGGCTTTTATGAAGCCGTCGAGTTTTCCGTCCATTACGGCATCTACATCTGTTGTCTGATAGCCTGTGCGATGGTCTTTTACGCGGCGGTCGTCGAAGACATAGGAACGTATCTGACTACCCCACTCTATTTTCAGCTTGCTTGCTTCTATCTCTGCCTGTGCTTCCATACGCTTTTTCATTGCGCGGTCATAGAGCTGTGACTTCAACAGACGCATGGCATTCTCACGGTTCTGCTGCTGCTTTCGCGATTCGGTATTGGCGATAAGTATCTCTTCTTCCTCACCAGTATCAGGATCCTGGTACATATAACGCAGTCGCACACCTGTCTCCACCTTGTTGACATTCTGTCCTCCGGCGCCGCTGGAGCGGAAGGTGTCCCATGATACGCGTGCAGGATCTACATACACCTCTATGGTATCATCCACCAATGGTG
Source organism: uncultured Prevotellaceae bacterium (assembly GCA_946405805.1). Taxonomy (GTDB): domain Bacteria; phylum Bacteroidota; class Bacteroidia; order Bacteroidales; family Bacteroidaceae; genus Prevotella. Next base: position 14,003 of record CAMJIL010000022.1, read on the forward strand.
TTACAAAGACGGATGCGAATGATGTCATACGCTTGCCCTGGGCATTATATGGCGACACACGCACCAGGCGATGCACACCACTCTCGGACTTCAGGTATCCATAGGCATTATCACCTGTAGCATTCTCTATCTGCATAGTGACCGACTTGATGCCTGCATCATCAGCCTCCAGCAAATCGACGATGGTTACCTTATAGCCACCCTTTTCGGCCCAGCGCATATACATACGCATGAGCATCTGTGCCCAATCCTGTGCCTCAGTACCGCCGGCACCACTGTTAATCTTCAGTACTGCATCCATAGAGTCTTCCTCCTGACGCAGCATATTCTTCAGTTCGAGAGCCTCAACAGCATGCAAGGCACGTTCGTAGGCATTATCCACCTCTTCTTCGGTGAGCATCTCGTCACGATAGAACTCCATAGACAGCTGCAGCTCATCAGCCGATGAACGCACCTCGTTATAGCCCTCTATCCATTTCCGCAGCTCACCGACCACCTTCATCTGGGCACGTGCCCTTTCCGGGTCGTCCCAAAAATCAGGAGCCTGTGTGCGTAGGTCCTCTTCCTCAAATTCTATTTTCTTGCGCTCTATATCAAGATAGGTATAGAGCGCCTCAGCGCGGTCTGTTATATCCTTAACCTGTTCTTGTGTTACCATTTACGAGTTAATATTTGTGTCTTCTTCATACATACGGTCGATGATATCCTTGTAGTGTTGGCATATCACTGAGCGTCTTGTCTTGAGTGTATTTGTTATCTCTCCCTTCTCCATTGAGAACGGTTCGGTGAGCAGTGTAAATCGCTTCACCTGTTCATATCCTGCCAATCCCTGCTGTAGGGTATTGATACGATTAAAGAGCATATGCTTCACCAGCGGATTCTGGCAGAGGTCCTCACGTCCCTTGAAAGGAATATTGAATTCGCGTGCGAACTCTTCCAGCAGCGGATAAGCCGGTACTATCAAGGCGCTGACAAACTTACGCTCGTCGGCAATGACGGCAATTTGCTCTATATACTTATCCACCAGCAGTTTCGACTCCACCGCCTGTGGTGCGATATATTTTCCATTCGAAGTCTTGTAGAGGTCTTTTATACGCTCAGTAAGGAACAGCTCACCATCACGCAAGAACCCGGCATCACCAGTGCGGAAATAGCCATCCTCGGTAAACGCCTGCTTATTAAGTTCATCACGCCGGTAATAACCCTTTGTGATAGTAGGTCCCTTGAGGAGTATCTCTCCATTCTCATCGATGCGAATGTCGATGGTGCTTATAGGACGTCCCACAGAACCGACGGTATAAGGCTCGTCACGATGGTCACACGACACTGTAGCGAGACTCTCGGTAAGACCGTAGCCCACTATCATGTTCAGGCCCAGGGAATGAACAAATTCCTCCACCTGCCGTGACACTACAGCCCCTGCAGTAGGGAAAATATTCGGATTCTCGAGACCCAGACGCTTTCTTACCAATGAGAGAATAGTGCTGTTATACAACTTATACTTCATCGCCAATGCCAAAGGCGGCCTCTTACCCTTAGCCCGATATTCTATATTATATTTCCGTCCAATCTTCAGGGCATTCCTAAAGATGGCAGCATGAACCGGTGATGCCTTGTCGATAGTATCCATCACCCCGGCATACACTTTTTCCCAGAAACGCGGCACTGCCGACATACTCGTAGGATGTGTCTCACGCATAGACTGCTGTATCTCATGAGGGTCAGTATTTACTATCAGCGTGCTACCCATTGTCATTGCCAGGAAGTCCCATCCCCTCTCAAAGATATGAGTGATAGGCAGGAATGTTATTATCCTATCCTTTTCATTGATAGGTACGCACTTGCTGTTATCCTTGAAAGCGGCAGCATACTGTCCGCAGGTAAGAATAACGCCCTTCGACTCGCCAGTAGTCCCAGAGGTATAGAGGATGTTAGCAATATCACTGTTATTCAGTTTTTCACGTGTATCCGCCATCTGCGCCTCCAATTCCGGAGTCACCTGGGTACTATTCAGGAAGTCATCAAAATAAACCGATGTCACATCATGCTCAGCCAGCGTCACTGCCCTGTCATAGATTACGATACGCTCCAAAGAAGGGCACAAAGCCTGCACCCTGCGTGCCTTGTCATACTGTTCCTGTTCACCTACAAAGATGATACGTATTTGCGCATCATCAATGATAAACTGCAGCTGCTGCTCAGAACTCGTAGCATAGAAAGGAATCGACACTGCCCTTACACCAAAAGCGCCAAAGTCAGTATAGATATATTGTACAGCATTCTGGGAGAACACACCGATATTCTCCTGTGGCTGAATGCCATAACTAAGAAGTGCCAAAGATACCCTGTTAACATTCTCTGAAAACTCAATCCATGACACTTTTTTCCACTCCGAGCCGCCGAAATCCTTATATTCCAGCGCAGTTCGTGAACCATATTTCTTGGCCTGTTCGTAAGGTATCAAGGCCAGGTGACATACTGTTTGCATGATATAGGTTTCTGAATTTTGTTGCAAATTTAAGTAAAAAATTTGTACATTCCAAATTTTTTGCTTACTTTTGTCCCGAAAAAAACTAAAACATGCTACTTATATGGTAAAAATACTAAGTGTTGACGACGAATTAGACCTGGAATTGCTATTAACGCAGTATTTCCGTCGCAAGATTCGCAAAGGAGAATATGAGTTTTTCTTTGCCCACAACGGCATTGAGGCATTACAGAAAATGTTAGAGCATCCCGACATTGACATCGTACTCAGCGATATCAACATGCCAGAGATGGACGGCCTCACCCTTCTGAAGAAAATCAATGACCGCCATAATCCTGCTCTGAAAGTCATTATGGTGAGTGCCTATGGTGAGATGAACAACATCCGTACCGCCATGAACAACGGCGCCTTTGACTTTGCCACAAAGCCGATAGACCTTGATGACCTGCAGTTAACCATCGACAAGGCAGTTGCCGAGATAGAATTTGTCAAGCAGACTCAGAAGGAGCACGGCCAGCTGGTAGATATCAAGAGTGACCTTGCCCTTGCAGCAGAGATTCAGATGGCCATATTGCCAAAGATTGATTCTGCAAAAGGCATAGACCCCGGTGTTGACCTTTATGCCTTCATGAAGCCTGCAAAAGATGTAGGAGGCGACTTCTATGATTTTTTCCGCATTGACGACACCCACATCGGTTTCTGCATAGCCGACGTCAGCGGCAAGGGTGTTCCTGCAGCCATCTTCATGGCAGTCAGTCATACCCTACTCCGCATGGCAGGGAAGAAGAGTCTGGATGCAGTAGAGGTTATCACCGAGAGCAACTCCATTCTTGCAGGAGAGAGTTTCAACTCAATGTTCGTCACATTGTTCTATGGCATACTTGACACCAAGACAGGAGAGATACAATATGTCAATGCCGGCCACAATCCTCCATACATACTGAAGGCCAACGGCAGTGTTGAGGTACTACCCAACTCCACCAATATCTGCTTAGGTGTGATAGAAGACTATCAGTACAAGGGCGAAACCCTGAAGTTAGAGAAAGGCGACTGTATCGTCACCTTCACCGACGGTGTCACCGAAGCATGTTCACCCAGTGAAGAATTATATGGCGAAGCACGTCTGGAAGAACTTCTCAAGACCCATGGCGGGGATGACAGCAAAACAATTGTCAATGCCATCAGCGATGCCGTGCACCAGCATGCAGCAGGAGCCGAGCAGAGTGATGACATAACCATATTGACTGTTAAGAAAGCGTGAACCTAAAGAAGATATCCAGAAAGAAACTGAAGGACAACATTAGCGGGGTGGCATCAGAAGTTGGCACCCACATTGCTATTGCTGTCATTGCCGGCCTCATTGTTTACGTCTTTGCCTCCTCAGGTTACGAATCCGAGATTTCGGAACTGAACAACCGCATCGAAGAGATGAAGTCAGCAGAGCGCAATGCCCTCATCACCAAGCGCATCAGTGAGCAGATGGAGGACATCGCCTATGAGCAGAAAGCATTGTCAGACAAACAGAGAGAGCGTGCCGAGGAACAGTCGCGCCTTGCAGACATAGAAAGAGGTAAAGCAGAGCTGGAAAGAGGTCTTGCAGTAAAGGCAGAACAACAAGCCCGCGCATCAGCACAAGAGGCAGAGAACATGAGGGCCATAGCAGAGCAGCAGAGCACTCTGGCAACCCAAAACATGGAAGAAGCCCTGAAAGCACGCTCCCATGCCGACACTCTTTTCTACCAGTCATTAGCACGTTCGCTGGCACAGACTTCCATCACACAGTACAAATCAGGTGACAAGAGTCTGGCGGCATTGCTGGCTTATTCTGCATGGTACTATACCGACAAATTCAAGGGCAACGTATATCATCAGGATATCTACACAGCACTGTTAGACAACGCTCCGAGAGCAAAGATGCGCATAGGAAGAGTATCAGGAAACCCACGTGCGATGGCCAAGTTGCCCTACTCTTCCGACAAAGATGCCAAGAAAGGATATATCATCGCCACCGATTATGGCGAGATAAGCAATTTCGTACCAAGAGTTAATTCCAAAGGATTTGTTGATAACTATGACGAGCAAACAATTTTCAACAATCCTAACTATCTGTTCAGAGATGTCTGCGTAGCCAATGGCAACATTCTGGCCCTCGACGTAAGCGGTACCCTCGTGAAGACCAGTTTCACAGGTACAAGTACAGGTACAAACGACAAACGCAACCGTAACGAATTCGCAGGAAGAGGACAGCGTCCCGGACAGCAGATAAAAGAGGATGGTCTGATAAGCCGTAAATACCTCCCCATGAGCAATATGCCACAGGAGCGTTGGCGTCACCTGTTACAAAACTCCGAAGGGAAAATCATTGCTGTCGGAGAGCATCAGGTGGTGTGGCTCGATGCCTCAGGCACCAGCATACTCTATACCCACAACATAGAAGACGAAATCAGTGAGGCAGGCGTATTTGAAAACGTTTTGGTGATATTCACCAAGACCGGAAAGTTACACTCCTTCCGCAATGGAAAGCCCTCCGTCAGCAAACAAATATCCCTGCCACGAAACAACCCTGTCAGCTATTACTACTATATGAAAGGCAAGGGTATGCACGTACTGGGTACCGAGGATGGAGATGTATTGCTGTATGACAAAGACATGAAATATGTCAGATCACTTGTAGGCCATTCAGGAGCCATAACACACATGGAACACCTGGGATGGTGTCTGGCCACATCCAGCTATGACCACAGGATATGCCTCTGGAATCTTGAAGACCTGAACACTCAGATAGCCCCTATCGAGGTGCATTATGACAAGTGGCCACTAAGCTTTACAACAAACAAGGACAACTGGACACTGATAGTAGGTCTTGCAGATGGTGACATAGAGTCATTGCATATTTCCGTAGAAGACAACAAGGATAATGTGCATGACCACATTGAGCGTGATTTCACCCCACAGGAATGGGAATACTACATAGGTGAAGGAGTAAAGTATAGGAGGTTTAAAGAATGAAAAGAACTTTGACAATACTCCTTCTGACCTCTTTACTGCTTCTGAACACAGGGACAGTAAAGGCATCTCCTTTCATTCGTAATTTCACCACGAAGGAATATAATGCCCACAACAGATGTTTCGATGTCTTGTGTGACAAATACGGCACCGTATTCGTTGCCAACTTCGAAGGTCTTCTGTATTATGATGGAGCCACATGGCGAAAGATTCACACTCCTGGCATCAACAGGGTGACACGTCTCATAAAGGGAAAAGATGGAAAGATATATGTCAGCGGACATGATTTCTATGGTTACATCGCTGCCAACAAGACAGGAAGTCTTCACCTGGTACGTTCTACCGACAAGGATGCAAAACGTCTTGAGGGGCAAGAGGTGGAACAGCCCAACACCCTGCAATTAAGTTCAACCAGAGTGTCTGTTATTCCCAATAACGGTTTGACAGTGAAGAATGAAGGTCAGGAATTCCACATCTCCGAAGTAGATGGTTTGGCAAGTAATAATGTTGCCAACATTGCTTATGATGGTGGACAGACAGTATGGGTAGCGACCAATCGTGGTATCACGGCTATCAATGCCCCATCACCTTATTGGAGATATTCAGAAGGACAAGGACTGAAAGGTGAGGTCTATTCCATCGGAAGAATTGAGAATGCTGTATTTGTTGGCACCATGCAGGGTCTCTATCGCATAGACAACAATGAAGCTTTTCCTGTGGGAAATATAGATTGTGCCTGCTGGACCCTGACTCCTGACGGCAATGACGCCCTCATAGCCCTGACATCAGAGGGAAGATATCGTGTTACCCTGAAAGGCATACAGGCATTACCTGATGACGGCAGCCTGAAGAAATATCTTGATGCTGCCAATATGAGAAAGATGGCAGACACCCGCATACGCTATGCTGTAGAATTTAACAGAAGTACTCTCACACGTCCGTTTGCAGTATATTCTTCTGCGAATATCGTATATCGTGACAAGGAAAATATTATGTGGGTAGGTGGCGACTTCGGCATTGTGGCCTGTGACATGAATTATCCTCTGAAGAAAGAAAAGCCACAGGTATATCTGCGTGAAATCTCCATCATGAACGACTCCATATTGTGGGGAGGATATCTGCAGAAAGACCTGCGTCCTATCTCCTCAATGGACCATATAGAAATACCAGCCGACTGCCGCTCTATGACAGTAAGATATTCTGTAGGCAAGAACTCCGTCTTCTCACCTGCCAAATATCGCTATCGCATCAATGGCGGAAACTGGAGTGCATGGTCTTCAGAAACTGTAGCACGATTCAATAATATGCCTTATGGCCCCACCCTTCTCGAGATAGAAGCCCAAGACCTTAATGGTAACATCAGTGATGCTGCAAAGGTATCATGGTTTCATCAATTGCCACTCTACCTGAGATGGTGGGCTATTCTGTGCTACATCTTCATCATAATAATGATAATCAGAGGACTTATCAAATGGAGAATGAAGAATGTAGAGAAGGCAAAGATAGCCCTCGAGAGAATTGTCAAGGAACGCACCAAAGACCTCAAGAATGCCCTTGATGAAAAGGAGCGCATGCAGGCTGATATGGTACGTATGGAACGTAATGCCACAGCAGGTAAGCTGACCCAGGGACTCATTGACCGAATCTTGAATCCTATCAACTATATCAACAACTTCTCAAAACTCACCGGTGGTTTGGCAAAAGACCTGACAGAGGATATTGAGGATGAGAAGGAAAACATGTCGGAAGACGGTTATGAGGATTGCATGGATATTCTGGATATGATGAACCAGAATCTTGGAAAGATTGAGGAACATGGCGAGAATACCACTCGCACCTTGCGTGCTATGGAGGCTATGCTCAACAATAATATCGGAACACCTCGTGACACTAATATCTCTGCCTTGTGTCAACAGGCTGCTGATGTGACAAAGGAATATCACAAGATGGAAATAACCACCGATATCACTCCTGACATACATGCCAGCATCGACCCAGAGACAGTCAACAAGGCTCTGCTATCATTACTCAGTAATGCTGTGTATGCTGTCAACAAGAAGGCAAAGAAGGCACAATATAAGCCAGAGGTAAAGCTATCGCTGAAACCTGTTGGCTCTAATGTCGAGATACGCATCTATGACAATGGTATCGGCATCGAGGACACCATAATAGACAAAGTCTTTGACCCATTCTTCACCACCAAGACAACCGGTGAGGGAACAGGTGTAGGACTATTCCTCACACGTGAGATAGTACAGGCTCACGGAGGTACTATCACACTCAACTCCGTAAAGGACGAACATACAGAATTCTTGATTACCTTTAAAAAACTATAATCACCATGACAGAATCAGAAAAGCAACAGCAGAAACTCGCTGCACTGGGAATGCTTTCGGCAGGTATTGCACACGAAATACAAAACCCACTGAATTTCGTCATCAATTTCTCTAAGATGTCTGACAAACTGCTGAAAGACCTCAAAGAGATTATCAACGATGTAGCTGACACATTGGATCCGGACGATGCTGCAGATATCCAGGATATTGCAGACGACCTATCCACCAATATGCAGAAAATCCAGGAACATGGTGAACGTGCCATAAGTATCATACAGGGTATTCTGCTCATCTCCCGTGGCAATGAGGGAGAACATCTTCCTACCGATATCCCACACCTGATACACGAATATGTGTGGCTGTCGTATCATGCCAAGAGGGCCAATGACAAGTCTTTCAACGTCAGCATCATAGAAGACTATCAGGCAGACATGCCGAAACTGATGGTGATACCACAAGACCTCTCACGAGCAGTACTCAATGTGATGAATAATGCGGCATATTCTGTAAAGGAACGTACAGTCCAAGAGGAGGAAAAGAAGAATCCGGATTACAAACCCGAGATAAAGGTATCAGCCATATATGAAGGCGGGAAGCTGACCATAAAGATTACTGACAACGGTACCGGTATTCCTGAGGAGGTACAGAAGAAGCTGTTCCACGAAAACATTACCACAAAACCAGTAGGACAAGGTACAGGACTCGGTATGCAGATAACACACGACATCATTGTCAATGCCCACAAAGGTGAGATAGCAATTGACACCAAAGTCGGAGAAGGTACCACCGTTACTTTTGTCATTCCGGTAGAGGCTATAAAGTGAAAACGTTGAAAAGAGGAAAAATAAGATGACCATCATATCCCGATATACAAAAATCATAATAACGACTCTTTTTGTAACACTGTCAACACTTACTGTCAGTGCTCAAGCCTCCCCTGCTGATGTTGCCCAACTATACTCAAAGGCACAGACAGAATATAGCAACGGACAGTTTGACAAATGTAAGGAATCGTTATATGCTATGCTGCCATCTGCCAAAGGTATGCTCAAGACAAGTGCCTACAGGCTGCTGGCTCTCTGCTCTCTGGAACAGGGTGATATCGAAGGAGCAAAGAATAATGTGGCCTTACTGTTGAAGTCAGACCCCTATTTCACACCATCTCTTGGTGACCCGATGCGTTTCCTCGATATGGTCAGCGAAGCAAAAGACCAGTCAGCAGGCATCACAACAGCATCCCGACAGGCTGAGACAATTGAGGAAGCACCTGTTCCTGTAACGCTGATTACAGACGAGATGATACGCCACTCCGGAGCCCAGACGCTGCAAGAGGTGTTGTGTCTCTTCGTACCAGGTATGACAGTAGCAGAGGGTATGGAGGCAAATATCGCCATGCACGGAGTATATTCCACAGCACAGGACAAGATACTCATAATGGTTGACGGACATAGGTTGAACAGCTCTTCTACAAATGCCGAAGCACCCGATTACCGTACCAACCTCGACAAGGTGAAACAGATAGAGGTGCTACGTGGACCTGCTTCATCACTTTATGGTAATGTGGCCCTCACTGCCGTTGTTAATATCATTACCTATAAGGGTGCGGAACTCAATGGTGCACGCATCAGCGGAACAGCCGGCACACAGAATTCCTTCGGCGGCTCTATGGTTGTCGGCGGTGGTAATAATGTTGTCGATATTATGGGATGGGGTTCTATCTATAACACTCAGGGATTTAAACATGATGTTGATAACGGTTTTGGTGGCAACACCCGACTATATTCCCATGCAACGAGTGGTCGTCCGGCCTATGATATTGGTATAAAGGGACGCTGGCAGGATTTCACTATCGGCATTAACTTGCAGCGCTCTAAACGTGTACCATATTTTAATGTTCTACAGGTTGGCAGCAAGACATCCCTGAAAGAGGTCATAACAGGATTATTAACTAATTATGGCGAAGATGAAGAAGATCTTATGGCTTTAAAGGCCTATGGCATAGAGCCTAACATCGATCCCGACGTTAATGCCTTCCGCAACTTCAATTATGACCGCTATGGAAAGCTGAATGGCGAGACTCCTGGCATCGTGCGTTCCAATAATCGCATAAATGTGGACTATGCACATACCTTCGGAAAAATAGATGTACAGGCGTCTGCATACATCAATTTTGAGAACACATCTTTATATAATGTATTAGGCGACTCTGTTAATAGCGAAGTCATCCCAGATGCCACTGTTGACTTTATGGAGTACCTTATTGCACAACAGTTCCCTGCCGGCTCCCCTGAGATTTTGTTGTATAATGCTGTCTTTGAAACACTCATCCGAGGTAAGACAATAGGAGATGTTCTGAAATATACCATAACACCATTAAGTGATGACCCACAGAGTGCCAAGCTTCGAAATGTTATGAATATGATTCCTGCTTCCTATCAGGGTGTCTTCCAGAAACTTGACTGGCAGAATACCACATACGGATTCCAGGCACAGGGTCTCACCAACTATAATCTTCTTGGTCACGGATCCTTTATCCTTGGAGCTCAGATGGAACATTTCACCTTGACAGGTGTGAACTTCAGCATGGGTGGTGGTTTTACGACTCCAGCCACTATGTCATCATCATATGTTTTCAAAGAAGGAAAAGAGACATCTCTGTCTGGCTACATGCAGATAAAGCATTTCTTCTCTCCTCGATGGATTCTCAATGCTGGTTTGCGTTATGACAACAAACGTCGCTTCAACGGCTCACGTCTGAGAAGACTCTCACCACGTTTCTCTATCATACATAAGCTGGACAATCACTGGACCCTGCGTGGAAACTACAACTATTCCTTCGTAGATGCTCCATACCTATATCGTGTGTGTGTGCTTCCTATCTTCAGCGGTGGTGAGGATATGCAGCCAGAAACCATGCATGGCATAAATCTTGGTACTGAATACCATAAGGGTAGCTTACGTGCTGAGTTGGGTACTTTCTATAACCTTCTCAACGACCTCGTAGTACTCAACACTGCTATTGCACAGAGCTTTACCTCCTCTGATGGTGAAGCATATATCTTCAATAACGCTGGTAAGGTACATATCTTTGGCGTAGAGGGTGCAGCACAGCTCTATCGTCGCAACTTCTTTGCCAATGTCAATGCTACATGGCAGCGTGTGGTAAAGCATGAGAATTATATCGTTCACAAATCCCAGACATTCTCTACCCCAGCCTTCCATACCAACCTCATCGTAGCAGGAGCACCATATCGTGGCAGAGGCAACGGTTTCTTAAAGGGGGGCACACTGTGGGTACGTGGTACAGGGCAGTTCCAGACGGCTACATACTATCGTACTGTTGACCTTCTGCGTACTGTCATTATGGGTGACTATGCCTCTGTCTTCAATCGTGTGGCACCACAGTTCGTAATGGGTTTAGGAGTTGATTATGAATGGAAGTATCTTGACCTGAATCTCTCTCTGAAAAATGTCTTCAATAATAAATATAGTATTGGCTCTATGCTTGCTGACGGTAATCCACGTCCTGGACGCTCTTTCGTTGCCAAACTAACAGTAAAATTCTGATGACAAACCAGGAAATACTTTCTGAAGCTCTTTCTCTGCTTCAGCAACTGATAGCCATCCCTTCTGTCTCACGTGACGAAGCTGCTGCTGCAGACCTTCTCGAAAAGGTTATCAGCGGCTATGGCCTTCATCCCCAGAGGAAGGGTAACAATGTGTGGGTTATCTCTGACAAATGGGATGACACAAAAGAAATCATCCTGCTGAATGCACATATCGATACCGTAAAACCTGTCAGTACCTGGACACGTAGCCCATTCTCTCCTGTTATTGAGGAAGGACGTCTGTATGGTCTTGGCAGTAATGACTGTGGCGGTGGTTTGGTGACACTTCTTCAGGTATTTCGCGAACTCACCAGCCGTCCTGAGCAACGCTATAACTTTGTTTATCTCGCCAGCTGCGAGGAAGAGGTCAGCGGAATCGGTGGCATACGTTCTGTCATCAGCGACAGTCCCCTCTCCTCTTTATTCTCAAAATCCTCCGGCATAACCGCTGTTGTTGGTGAGCCGACAGGTATGCAGCCTGCTATAGCGGAACGAGGTCTTATGGTACTCGATGGTATCTCTCATGGTAAGTCGGGACATGCAGCACGTGGTGAGGGTATCAATGCCATCCATGAAGTTCTCGACGATTTGCTCTTCATACGTGACTATCACTTCGAAAAGACATCTCCACTTCTTGGTGATACCAAGATGCAGTGTACTGTCATCAATAGTGGTACACAACATAATGTAGTGCCTGACGAATGTCGTTTCATCGTCGATGTGCGCACTAATGAATACTATACTAATGAAGAGGTGTTGGAATTCCTGCAGGGCAAGCTGAAGAGTACCCTCACGGCTCGCTCTACCCATCTGCGTTCTTCCCACATACCAGAGAGTCATCCTCTCGTCCAAAAGTGTATCGCTATGGGAATGACGCCTTTTGGTTCTCCAACATTAAGTGACCAAGCCCTTATGCCCATACCATCATTCAAACTCGGCCCGGGGCAATCTTCTCGCTCCCACTCTGCAGATGAATATATCTGTATCAGCGAGATAAGCGACGCAATAGAAAAATACCTGTACCTACTTTCGTAAGTACAGGTGTTTTTAGTTTCAGGTTTCAGGTTTCAAGTTTCAGGTTTCAGGTTTCAAGTTTTAGGTTTTTCGTCTTTCGTTTTTCGTCTTTCGTTTTTCGTAGGTACGAAAAAACCGATAAACATTTCTGTTTACCGGTTTTCTTTGTACACCCTCAGGGATTCGAACCCTGGACCCACTGATTAAGAGTCAGTTGCTCTACCAACTGAGCTAAGGGTGCAAACAACCATTTTTCTCAATTGCGGGTGCAATGTTGCGACTAAGCGAGAACAAAAGAAAATGAATTTTCATTTTGTCGAGTGTGAGCAACTTCGCACACGTTAAAACTCTCTTTTGAGAATTTACTGGCGAACGCTTTCGCCAGCATGAGGAAAACCTCGTTTTTCTCAATTGCGGGTGCAAAGGTAATACTTTTTTTTCAAACTACCAAATTTTTCTCGAAAAAAACTAAAAATAATTGTCAAAGGTCAATAACTGCTAACTTTTACTCCACAGAATAAAGTCTCACTTTCGAGTTCAATCCTGATGGTACAGGAGCCCAGTTGTTATATTTTGTCTTCTGATATTTTATATCCACCACATTAATTTCCTCAAACTTTCTCCATTCTACCCCTTTTCTGTCAAGGTCTGCAATACGGTTAGCAGGCAGGTTTGTCACCTCGATGCGGAGAATATTCTTACCCTTCTTCAGCACAGAGCTGTCGAAATTCAGTATGTAGGGCACACTCCACGCACATCCTACGAACACATTATTTATATATACACGAGCTGATTCTCTCACGTCACCCAGGTCAATGGCATACTGTCCCTCTGGCTTACCCATCTTGAAGGTTGTCTCATAAACACCTGTTCCCATTGTTACAGCAGCTTCTTGAGAAAGCGTCTCCCACGTCTGCGGAGCATCGAGGGTAAAGGTACCATTTACCTTTGGTGCCTCCTCTGTAAACCTCAGAGTCCATTTGCCTTCCAGTGGAATCTCTGAACCGAAAGCCTCCGTGACACGACGTTCCGGCAGTTGTGCATTCTGAGGTGTAGAGAAGGTATGCAGGATGATAGACTCTCCAGAGCGGAGATTTATCCTGACGCTTTTTTCTTCTATATCTGCAGCAAACGATTTCTCTGTCAGCGGCTCAAACCATTGTGCATCCTTAAATGGTACTGCCAATGTTACGAAACCATCAACATCTTTTGGTGTCAGGTTAGCAATGAAATAATCATATCCTGCATCCGACTTTCTGCGTATCATCTTCAGACCATATTGTGTCTTCATCATCTCTGGCACAGCCACCTCTCGCAGCTTCTTTTCATCATTACCATATATGATGCTCACACCTTGCTTCTGCAATTCCGCAATATGCTCCTTCAATGCTGGTGTCAGAATAGCGCCATCAGGAATCAGCAATGCCTTATATTGTATTCCAGCCTCCGTCATGATGCCACAGGCACCATTTGCGAGTGCTGCCGACTGGCAAGCCAACAGCTGGCGGTCTGAGATATAGTCGCAGTCATAACCCAGCGAGTCGAGTTCCAAGATAGAACGTTTGAAGGCAGGAGCCAGTTCTCCGAGATTATGAATAGCAAACTGCATCAGCAGCGTCTTCGTATTATCCTTCCATAGGTTACGGACAGGGAAATATACCAACACATCATTGTCTGGCTTTCCGCTCTGCAACATCGTCTGACAAGTCTTTACATAACGGTTAAAGTATTCTGCATCTCTCCAGATGCTGTTTGTTGGCGACATATCGATAGAAGCATAGAACTTCCATCCTGGCCACTCATCATCTTTTGGGGAATAGCAGATACCATGAAAGAACATTCTGTTTACACCAGCACAGAACATCAGGTCGAGGTCTGGCTTCATCTGTGACAATGAGGTGCGGAAATGCTCCGTCAGCCAAGTAAAGGTCTCTGACGATACGAGGTTCTTACCACTCACATGGGCAGCAGATGGAGCATATTTAAACATCGAGTAGTCGGAGTCATTCAGTTTCGTCATACCAGGATCCACACGCAGTCCCTTGATGCCAAATTCCGAAAGTCCGAAGCCTTCAATCTCTGGTATATCCACAGCAGCATACAGGTCTAACAGGTTTGCTGGCGAACCGTGAGCCTGATTTCTCACCTTCATATTATGGCTGTGAGCCCACGTTACCCACTGCTTTGTAAAGTTATCCAGCAGCATATCAGAGAGAGTCTCTCTATAGTCGCTCACCACCTGTGGGTCTCTGTCCACCAGTTTGTTGATATTTTCTTTCAGGGAGTATCCTCTGCGTTTCTCAAATTCTGCAGGCAAGGTAGGTGTCCAGTCAGCACCATATACCTCATACGAATCATTAAAGATAGTATTAGGCCAAGGTGTGTTTGTCTCGCTGAAGGCCTTGTCAAATTTTTCCAAGTAATGCTTTACGGCATCCTTGTCAAAATGGTCTATCACATATCCCTGCCCACCTGGTGCAGCACGCTTTACCTGCTGACGGGTGCGGCTGATATAAAGGGCTATCACACGAACCTTGTCTTTCTCGTTTGTAGGATAACACTGCACAAAGTCCAGCTTCGCATATTTCTTCTCTTTCGCAGGAACAGCGAAGTCTATACCCTTGTCAAAGTTCGCCTTTGTCACAATGGTATCAACCACCACAGCCTTGCAGGCAGCCTCCTCAATAGGTGTCGTCGGACCACCGAAAGGCCATCCTGTACCATTATTCATATCTATCTGAATACCCAGGCGCTTTCCTTCGTCTTCCACAAACTTCAACATCTCCATCCACTTCGGAGTGAGGTAGTCGATATTGTTTGCATCATTACCCTTTACGCCATATAGCGGAGTAATCTCCAATGCTCCGATGCCGTGGCTGGCATACTGCTCCATGTTCCATTTCAGATTTTCCTTATCTACAGCACTTCCTAACCACCACCAGCGAGCACCAGGGGAAGTGGTGTTTTGGGCAAGTGACAATTGACAATTGAAAATTGACAATTGAAAATTGAAAATTAAAAGAAGAAAAGCTAAACGGAAAAATTTCTTATTCATGATGGTATGGTTCGTTTTTGTTAATAGTACATGCTCGGTATAGTTGTTCTGCAAAAATCAATCTCACCAGTTGGTGTGAGAATGTCATCTTCGAGAGTGATATCTTCTCATTCGCTCTTTCGTAGATAGCCTCCGAAAATCCGTAAGGTCCTCCAATGAGGAACACAAGCCGTCGTGCTGTCTGTTGCCGTTTTGCTAACCACGAGGCAAATTCCACAGAGCGGTATTCCCTACCCTTCTCATCAAGAATCACCAGCGTGTCCGAAGGCTGCAACAACTTCAGTATCGCCTCTCCCTCCAACGACTTCTGCTGCTCTTCTGATAGCGATTTCGTATTCTTCAGCTCCGGGATGACAGTAAGGGCAAAAGGCATATAGTGCCCTATGCGACCCACATAATCATCAATACCTGCCTGAAGATTTTTGTCTGTGGTTTTACCTACTAAGAGTAATTCGGTCTTCATCTATCGTGCAAAAATAACAAAAAAGTATAATTCCACAAGGCAAATAGAAAAAAAATTATAAAAAAATAACAAACATATTAGGTTACTATGATTTTTTTTCATATCTTTGCAAACAGCGTGTAATTTAAAAATTTTCAACCTAAGCACATAAAAACAATGGAAAACAATGAAGCTTTGATAGCCCAGTGTCGCCAGAAGGCACAAGAGTGGCTGTCCCCCTCTTTTGATGAAGAAACCCGTAAGGAAGTACAGGCAATGTTGGATAACAGCGATCCGACCGACCTCATTGATGCCTTCTATCAGTTGCTGGAGTTCGGTACTGGTGGTCTTCGTGGCATCATGGGTGCTGGTACCAACCGTATGAACAAATATATCGTAGGTATGGCGACCCAAGGTTTTGCCAACTACGTTCTGAAGGCTTTCCCTGGTCGTAAGGATTTGGCTGCTGTAATAGGACACGACTGCCGTAACAACGGACGTATGTTTGCTGAGACAGTAGCAGCTATCTTTACTGCCAACGGCATTAAGGCATATCTCTTCGAGAGCCTGCGCCCAACCCCAGAAATCTCTTTCGCCATCCGTCAGCTCGGAGCACAGTGTGGTGTTAACGTAACAGCATCCCACAACCCTCGTGAGTACAATGGCTATAAGGCTTACTGGGAAGACGGTTCACAGGTTCTGCAGCCACATGATGTAGGCATCGTAGAAGAGGTGAAGAAGGTAAAGATAGAAGACGTTAAGTGGGACCTCAACCCAGACCTTCTCCATATCATCGGTGGCGAGATGGACTATGACTATATGTGTGCCGTTAAGGAAGGTATGGTAGATCAGGATGTCATCCTTCGCAACAAAGACCTTAACATCGTCTATTCTGCTATGCACGGCACAGGACGTGTCCTCGTACCATTGTGCCTGCGTTCTTGGGGCTTCCAGAATATCAATGTAGTACCTGAGCAGATGGTTGTCGATGGTAACTTCCCAACAGTAGTTTCTCCAAACCCGGAGAATGCTGAGGCAATGACACTTGGTATGAAGCTCGGCACAAAACTCAATGCCGACCTCGTAGTAGCTACCGACCCTGATGCTGACCGCCTCGCTATAGTATGTCGTAACGATAAGGGTGAGTGGCAGATACTCAATGGTAACCAGACAGCATGCATGTTCTATTGGTACACCATCAAGAACAAGAAGGCCCTCGGCCAGCTCAACCCTTCTGATTTCATGGTGAAGACAATCGTTACCTCTGAGCTCATAGCAAAGATAGCACGCGCTAACGGTGTGGAGTGCTTCGACGAATATACCGGCTTCAAGTGGATAGCATACCGCATCCGCGTCAACGAAGGCAAGCGTAAATACATTGGTGGTGGTGAAGAGTCATTCGGCTATCTGCCATATGATAAGGTACGCGATAAGGATGCTCCTGCTTCTATCTGTCTCATCTGTGAAATCGCTGCATGGGCAAAGGATCAGGGTAAGACCCTCTACGACCTGCTCCTCGATATCTATAAGGAATATGGCTTCCAGAAGGAGGCAGCCGTTAGTGTTACCAAGCCAGGTAAGAGCGGAGCCGACGAGATAAAGAAGATGATGGAAGACTTCCGTGCTTGCCCACCATCAGAGATAGCAGGCAGCAAGGTAGTATGTGTCAAGGACTATAAGAGCCTCAAGCAGTATGCTGACGGCAAGGAGACAGCTCTCGATATGCCTACTACAGCAAATGTGCTCCAGTGGTTCACAGAAGACGGCATGAAGATTTCTGTACGTCCTTCAGGCACAGAGCCAAAGATAAAGTTCTACTGCGAAGTACCGGTACCAGGCTTCGACGGCAACTACGAAGACGCCAACGCCAAAGCCGATGCCCGTATCGCAGAAATAAAGAAGTCACTGGGACTATAATGGTTAACGGTTAACGGTTAAAGGTTAAAGGTTAAGGGTTAAAGGTTAACGGTTAAAGGTTAACGGTTAAAGACTTTTGACCTTTGACCTTAGACAGGTTTCTTCGACTAGCGAAGCGGCAAAGCCGATTACAGGTTTCAAGTTTCAAGTTTCAAGTTTCACTTTTCACATTTAAAAATGTTCACTCTGGCTTTTAACGAGACTCGCACCTACCTTTGGTCTGCAGTCTTCATTCTCTGCAACCTTGTGTTGCCACAAGTATGTCACCTCATCCCGCAAGGTGGAGTGATGCTTGCCCCCCTGTCGTTCGTCATTATGGCAGGCGCATATCACTTTGGGTGGAAGCCAGCACTTCTTGCTGCTGCCCTCTCCCCATTAGTAAACCACTTTGCCACAGGCATGCCAGCATGGGGCGTACTGCAGGTGATGACTGTTAAGCTCATCATCCTTGCCCTCGTAGCAGGTCTTGCAGCACAACACTTCCGCAAGGCAACACTGCCAATACTCGCAGGAGTTGTTATGGCAGCAGAAGTCCTCGGCGGTCTTGGCGAACTCGCCCTCACAGGCGGCATCGCAGCAACCATAGCCGACTTCACCATCGGATGGCCCGGCATTCTCCTCCAAATCCTCGGAACATATCTTATATGTAAAAAGGTTAGAGGATAGCGGTTAGCGAAAATATAATAAAAGTAAGGTGAGCGTTCTGCCCACCTTATTTTTTTTCTTCACTCTTCACCCTTCCCTTCATCCATCTTACATCTTACATCATACATCATACATCTTGTGTCACTCTCCTGTCCCTGTGGCATTTCAATTTTAAAGCCCCAAAAATAAACGTAGGCTGCAAATGTGCAGCCTACGCAATTAACTTTTCACACTCAACTTTACATCCCTCCCTTTAAGGGTTTCTGTCCCCCGCGAAACGGGGGAACCGAAGGGGGTGTAAAGACCATTGAAGGTCAGGAGGGTCCTTAAGGTGATTCTCGAATTTACTACCATCCCCACAATCTTGTTCTCTCCCACGAGGATGCAGCCCTGTGTATCCTTTGCGGTGTTGCCGGCATGGATGCGGATACCTTGCCAGAGGCTGTTAAAACGACTGTCACCCGTTATCAACGGCAGCTGCGTTTTATACCTTGGGCTGTATGTCATACTAACCCTGTACTCCCCTTCCGGTATCGCACACGGCTTGATAGACTTCAGGAGACTCTTATCATTCAGCACCTCCTCCACCGTCCTGTCCACCTTCATCTCAATACACGGCGGCTCAAGAGTGTCGCAGATGTATTCATCTTTTGTGTAGGTCCGAAATTCCTCCACCTCTTCGGTTCTTAAATACAACCTTCCTATTGTATAATTCTTTCTTTTCGCAATGCGTTTTAATATTAACTTCATAATCTTAAACTTTAACCGTTAAACTTTAAACTTTAAACGTTATAAAAAAATCCTTAATGTCCAAAGTGGGAAAGTGGGAAAGTGGGAAAGTGAGTGCCCTAAGGCAACTCACTCACTACTTTCTTATACACTCCATACTTCAACTTTTCTATCACACCATCTTTTTGAAATCTAAGAATGGCACGCGAAGCAGCAGAACTAGAACATCCAAACACATCTATGACATGCTGCGTCTTAAACTCATCTGGCAACTTGCGGAAACACTCCTCATATCGAGAGGTACGACGACGCTGTATAAATTCCTTATTCTGGTCAGCGAAATAGTTATGTGCCATTTCTCCGAAAAAGAACTTCTGGCAGTTATACTGCACCTCCATTGCCAGGCGACACAGGCGTTTATCCATGTCGTCCATTGTCAGCGTTTTCTTTTCTTGCCATTCCTGCCAATGTCTCATCAGGATGAATGGCAGCGAAATACCGATACCATAATATGGAATACGCTTCAACAACGTCCTGTCCGCTTTGTCATGGTTAAACTCCGCTATCTCCATGTGACTTGACTGCCAGTCATAGGTCTCATCGTTCAAAGGTTCTATAGGCAATTCGCCTTCCACCTTATCCAGCCTGTAGGCCCAATCCTTCAGAGTCTCATTAGCATACGGATCAATATCCTGCACACGTTTTGCCAAACCCTTGTCAGGCAGCGGTATCACCGCCAGACGTGTTGACATACCAGTACCGAAATTCCTTTGGTTTACCTTTCTGTGCAAGGCATAAGGAGTACCCGTATAGATGAAGTTCCAGTAGATGTTAAACATACCTGTAAAACTCTCCTGATTAGCATACATCTGTCCTTCCTCCTCGTTATGAAAGGCTTTCAGCTCCATTATCTCTCGGTCCTTCCAGTCACCACCCTTATTCTGTTTGGTGACGTTATCCAGTTCCGCATCAAATGAGAACATATGCAGATTCATTTCCATGCCCTGCACCGTCTCAACGGCAGCATTCATGTGGCGTATAAACTCACCCGTAGCAGTTCTGGCAGGATGCACCCTGATACCCACAACAGGCCTTTTCAGGGCATCACCCTTCTGTGCCTTTGACGACGTAGTACGTTCCGTACGACCCTCCTTATATCGGTTCACAGCATCTATCAGACAACTGTCAGCCTGTATCATCGGGTCTGCTATCTTCTTATAGAATTTCTCTATAATATTCTTTCCGGCACCGGGGTCACCAATGATGAAGATGCAATAGTTCAGCCTACGCATTATCTCCGGTTCATACCAGAAGTGGTAATATGCCCTCGTCATAAGAGTACCAAACAAGGCAGCACTCGAGAACCATACCGCAGGCAACTTGTGAGGATGCACATTCAGGAACAGCTCCTTCATACAAGGATAATGCTTCGCCATCTCCTGCAACTCCGTAGCCCAAGCATCCAAAGGCAATGCAGCATAGATATCATCAGATGATGTCTGAGGGCTGATGTCTGAAGGCTTAGTGTCACTTGATTGGTCTGCTCCAGCATCTTTCAGCGCTTTTTGCAAACGCTTTGGAATGCCTTTCAGAAATTCGTAGCCCTGAGCACTCTTAACCGTCTGCGTCACATCCTCATTACGTTCCTCCACTATCTCCTTCACGAAAGGCGTCTCACGCAGAATAGCCTCTATCAGTTTCGGGTCATTATCCGTGATATACCTGAGGTGGTCAGCCAATACCAAAGAAGTGCGGTGTCTGTCACCCTGTTCTATCTTCTTTGTTCCCAGCCACGCCTCAATAATCTTGCTGTAAGGAACACCGTGATATTCCAGTTGAGAGTTGACAGGTGACAGGTGACAGGTGTTTTCGTTTTCGTTGGATAACTTTTCACTTTCCACTTTTAACTTTTCACTATCGGTAATAGTCGCCTGACTTTTACCGATTCTGTATTCTTCCCCATACTTCTCAGCAAATTCCTTATTCTCGTACGTAAACAGCCTATCCTCGTCAATAAAGATAATATCATCCATAGTAGTCAGGAAAGCACCTCTGCTTGCATCCTTGCAAGACTCGTCAGGATTCAGCCCCAACTTGCGAGAGAAGACAATCTGGTTATCAATCAGATTACCCACATCAGGGTCAGCAGTAAACACCACCTTCAAACCATGCCCCGAAGGAGTCACATAAACCAAGACAATACGCTCCCTGTCCTCCTTAGACAACTTCTCGTAAGCCTCAATCCAAAGTTCGCGAAGCGATAGTTTAGAGTTGTTACCTGAAACCAGAAACTTGGAACCTGAAACCAGAGAACCCGCTGGGTTCTCGTCCACATGATCAAAGTCTATGACACACAAACCATTCAGTTTACTTTCGCTCTGTTTGCGCCACATGCCATTCTTTGACACCTTCTCACGGAGTTGAAAATCCATGACATCCCTCTCCGAATAATTAAAGGTAGCGACGAATACCGCCAAAGGAAGGCCCTTCTTTTTCCTGTCATACTCCTTCTTGTCACCTTTCTCGTAAAGTTCTCGTGCCTTTTTTACGAGATTAACAGTCTTGGGCGCCGTGACAAGCGCCCTAAACTGTTCAGCTGTAACTACTTCAGTTGGCACACCGAAGCTTCGTTGATAACAAAACATTTATCTATCTTACTTGTTAGATTGTATAACTCTCTCCTTACGTCAAGTAATCCTTTAGCATCGAAAGTGAGCCATGCCACAACCTTCTGTTCGCCCTTGTTTAGGCAAACCTTCACGTTAGGTTCATTCATCAGGAACTCCCCGTCAGGCATCTGTGGCTTTTCTATCTCAATATCCTTCGTCAGTTTCTCCAGTTCCTTGCGGAAGTAGGCAGCCTTGTCAGGCACATCCTCAGGACATTTCAATTCCACACACGTCAGAGGACTCTTACCCGAAGTGACATAGCGTTTACTCTTGCCAACCTTCTTCACATCCTTCTGGATAGGCACACCCTGTGCCTGAGGTTCAACCTCTATCGAACCATCCTCATAAATACGAGTATTCGACTTATACGACTTCTGTAATTTCCTACGCGGAGCAGCGGTACCTTGTACCTCTTTCTCCTTAACATTCTTTTCAGCCATCTTCTTAAATAATTTTTGAACACGAATTGCACAAATCTACACGAATTATTATAATCTCACACAGATACCACAGAAACCACAGAAAGATTCGGACGGCTCTAGCCATAGATTTTAATCTCTGGCACAGGTGGTGATATATAATGCCGTCTGGAGAATACATTTTCCGAGCGGCATTCTTTATCTCCACCATAGCATAGTGACAAGTCACAATGCCCTGAGCCATCCGCATTGTCTTAATTCGCGTTAATTCGATTCATTCGTGGTTTATAAAATAATTTTCCGTGATTTCCGTGATTTCTGTGTGAACTACTAAATCATGCAAATCTTATCCACATAAATTGTAGTCGCCTGCATCTGTTCCCCAGAGTTCTGGGATGTCCAGTTACGCACCACCATAGAACACTGCACCTTATAGAGGTGACTCTTGTCATACGTCGGGCAATTCACAGCCCTTTCGCCAGTTATCTCTCCGAGGAAGATGTCATAACCATCCGCCAATTTCAAGGTAACAGCATTCATCACCTTCTGTTCACCAGTCTTCTTGTCGGTGTAACTCTTTGTTTGCAGAGCAGACTGCTCCAAAATTCTTACGATTTTTTCCATTGTTTTTAAATTGATTTAAATTTGAAGCATCCTTAAATCAAACTCCTTAATTTTCTTATCTTAACAAAAACCTAAAAGAACCCTTTTTGATGTTTGTAGTTCCGTTGGAACTTAGTGTCAAGTGCTATGCCTTTGTCTTTAAGAGCGAGCTCTCACGCCCAAGTCACATCCCTTACCACATAACT